>CAYYEC010000261.1:0-6073 GCA_964470745.1 uncultured Eubacteriales bacterium
TAACAACACGTTCTAAAACTCCACTTTCCTGAAAACTCTTTTGAAAATGTTCTGCAACATCATGTTTTACTCCCATGGCTGCAAAAACAATAACAAACTCTTGTCCTTCATCACTGGCTATTTCAGCCTGTCTAACAATTTGTACCGCTAAATCATCATGTGGAAGTCCACTTCCAGAAAACACTGGGAGCTTTTGACCTCTAATAAGAGTAATAAGGCTATCTATAGAAGAAATACCTGTTTGGATATAATTTCTTGGATATTTTCTTGAAACAGGATTTAGAGGATTACCATTGACGTTCCATTTTTCCTCAGGATATATATCACCCAGCCCATCTATAGGCTTTCCTACACCATTAAACACTCTACCTAAAAGTTCCTTTGAAAGCGGCATTTCAAGCGGATGACCTGTAAGTTTAACCCTTGTATTAGTCAATGATAAGCTCTTTGTTCCTTCAAAAACCTGAACTATACACTTATCTTCATATAATCCAACGATACGACCTATGCGATTTTCTCCATCTACCATAGAAATTTCAACCATTTCTTCAAATGATGCATTTTCTACGCCTTCAAGAACTATTAATGGGCCATTGATTTCACTCAATCCCATATATTCAACCATCATACGTTTTCTTCCTCTCCATATTGGAATAATCTTTTGAAATATCTGTAAGCTTCGACTCTATTTTTTTGTTCAACTCTTCAAATTTTTCATTTTCATCATTCCCAATATCATACTTCATTTTTGTTACTTCCTCAAAAATACCTTTATCCCTTAAAACAGAAATAGGAATGCCTGATGAAATTAAAGAAGTAGTACCATCATATAGCTTCAGTATAGTATCCATCATGTAATATTGCTTGATTAATGGTACGTATGTATCATTCTCATGAAAAGCATTCTGCTGCAAAAATCCAAGTCTTACAACCTTTGCTATTTCAAGAATTAATTTTTGTTCATCTGGAAGAATATCTGCACCGATCAGCTTAACTATTTCCATCAATTTACTTTCTTCCTGTAATAATCCCATAATTTTTTTTCTTTTCTCAAGAAAATCTTCTTTTGTATTCTCTTTGTACCAATTCGAGAGTGCACTAATATATTCACTATAACTATTATTCCAATTGATTGCAGGATAATGCCGTGAATACGCCAGCTGCTTGTCAAGAGCCCAGAAACACCTAATAAACCTCTTAGTATTCTGAGTAACCGGTTCAGAAAAATCTGCTCCTTGAGGAGATACTGCCCCAATTATTGAAACTGAACCCTCTGAATCATTCAGGTTTTGAACCATTCCGGCCCTTTCATAAAATTCAGATAATCTGGAAGGAAGATATGCAGGATACCCCTCTTCTGCAGGCATTTCTTCCAAACGTCCGGAAATTTCTCTAAGAGCTTCCGCCCATCTTGATGTTGAATCAGCCATAATCGCTACATCATAACCCATATCCCTATAATACTCAGCAAGAGTTATACCTGTATAAATGGATGCTTCTCTAGCTGCAACAGGCATATTTGATGTATTTGCAATAAGTACTGTTCTATTCATTAATGCTTCCTTTGTTCTAGGGTCGATAAGCTTCGGAAACTCTTCCAATACCTCAGTTATCTCATTTCCTCTTTCACCACAACCAATATATACAATTATATCTGCATCAGACCATTTAGCTAACTGATGCTGTGTTAAAGTCTTTCCAGTACCAAACCCTCCCGGAATTGCAGCTGCACCACCCTTGATAATAGGAAATAATGTGTCTATAACTCTTTGCCCGGTTATTAAGGGTATTGCGGTTCTAATTCTTTGTTTGAAAGGCCTAGGCTGTCTTACAGGCCACTCCTGAACCATTGTAAGCTCTTCAACACCTTTTCTGGTTTTTACTTTAACTAAAACCTTCGATATATTATATTTTCCATCTCCACTGGTTTCGATTACCTCCCCTTCAATTCCGGGCGGTACCATTACCTTGTGAACAACTGATGGAGTTTCCTTTATTTCAGCGATAACCATTCCTGGAAATACATTGTCACCATTTTTAATGGTAATCTTTGTTTCCCATTCTATATCTTCTGATAAAGAATTTACAGACATCCCCCTCTTAAGAAAAATACCTGATTGTTTTTCTATATCTACTAATGGACGCTGTATTCCATCAAATATATTTCCAATAATACCAGGTCCTAATCTTAATGATAGTGGCTTCCCTGTAGATATTACAGGTTCTCCCAGCTTTAATCCGGTAGTTACTTCGTAAACCTGAATGGTAGTCTCATCGTTTTTAATAGAAATAACTTCACCAATAAGTCTTTCCTGCCCAACAAACACCATTTCTAGCATTTTTAGATCGTTGTTCCCTTTTACAGTTATAACAGGACCATTAATACCATGTATTTTTGCCTTTGATTCTGTGGCCAATCTCATCACCTACTCAGTCTATTGACAAGTTAAAATTCTCCAAAAACCGTTGTTTCTGGTCTTTAACTCTGTCAATTATACTATTATTAATCAGTAATCCAGATTCTTTACTATAAGCTATACAGCCACCTAAAATATCCTTTTCACTGATTTCAACTTCACATTGCAAATCCAATTCTTTAATTATTTTATTAGTATTATCCCTATCTTCATTATTAACACTAATAACAAGATCATTTTTTCCAATCACATCAATCGCATTCTTAATACAGTCTTTAATAAAAGTATAATAATCAGGCGTTTTTTTAAAATCATTAATACGTTTTTCTACATCCAAGAAAATATTATTAATAATATTATTACGTTTTTCATATAGTTTACGCTTACTTTCAATAATTGACCTTGAAGTCAATTCATTATTCTCAAGGTCAATTTTTCTAACTGCTTTTTGAATTTCTTTATATGAATCATATAGAAATTCAAGCTCCTTTTGTTCCAGTACTTTTTGCTTCTCTGAATTAGCTTCATTTATGATTTGTTCTTTCTTTTCAGCTACTTCATCCATAATAACCTTTGAAAAAGCTTGAATTTTTTCATATGATTTATCCACTTTCATCACCTCAAATCTTTAGACCTACTGCTTCGCGCACATATCTGGTGATTGAATCCTCTTCTCTTATAGTTCCATGTCTGTCTGGAATTACTACAACTAATGGTAAATGCGAATTAAGTTTTAAGTCTGCAATTTTTTGCGGAATTAATGCTGCAAGCTTCTCAGTTAATAGTACAATCCCAATGGATGTATCTGATTTGGCTTTTTCCAATTCACTTAAAACTTCATCTCTTTCATGAACAACAACGCCATCAATCCCGGCAAGCCGCATTCCCACCTTTGTATCTACATTGTCACTTATCAGGAAAAATTTCATAATTTCCTCCATATAATATTTATATATCCTATGGCAATATCAATATACTTACAATCAAACCATATATAGCAATACCTTCTGCAAGACCAACGAAAATTAATGTTTTACCAAAAATCTTTGGATTTTCACTAATAGCTCCCAGTGCTGCAGATGCAGAAGTTGCAACTGCTATTCCTGCTCCAATTGCAGCCAATCCAGTAGATAATGCAGCCCCCAAGTATCTTAAACCTTCAGAAGAAGAAGCAGAACCAGCTTCGCCTGCAGCTGAAGCAAATTCAGGGAAAAGTAATATTGTAGCTCCAATAAGCATAGCAAATAAGGTAAGTACATTTATACCTAAAAATTTGCGGGCACTATTATTACTTACTACATTTTTCACACAAGCAACTCCTGTTGTTATAGTTGCTAATACAAGTAAAACTGAAATAATTAAAACATATACCATCTTATGTCCCTCCTTTTAATATTTTCTAAGCTTTTTTAGTTTTATCAAATCTGCTTTATATTAAATATACACTTCAAAATAATTAAGGGTATATTAATAACAAATTAATCTTTCTCTTATATTTTGTTTTCTAATCGTACAGGGTTAAATTCTTTGCCTTCTCCGCCAAAGAATCTGCTGAATATTTCATAATATTGCAATCTTAGACATTGAATCCCTACAATTAAACCTTCTAATGCAATTACAAAAATATTACCGATAATTAAAATAGCTATGCTGCTTACACCTTTAGTCATATTAACCAGAGTCCAAATAGCTAAAGATAAACCTGCATGGTTTAAAGCAAAGGCACCAACACGGACAAAGGAAATCGTATTGCTCAAGAAGCCAAGAACTGTCTCAACTAATTCAAAAAAACCTTCAACCAGATAGGTTCCAATATCATCAGGCATAATTTTTTCTCGTTTTTCAATAATATTCTCTAATGGCTCCCTGAATAACAATATTACAAGGGGAAGTACAAATACTCCAATGATGAGAAGAACAGAGGTAATCATTTTTCCTTTTGTTACAAAGTATAGAACAGTTCCGATTATACCTCCATAAAATACCAATCCAACTAATCCATTTTTATCAAAAACTATTCTCCCAATGTTATGAGTTCTAAATCCATTTATTATATTTAAAGCAATAGATAGTAGAATCATCACTACTCCAAATCCAACAGCTAAAAACAACATTGTATAAATATTATGCATAGGGCTTATTAATAAAGGCTTTATAATTTCTTCATTTCCAAAAACACTTCCATATATAAATCCAAAAATAACTGATGATATTCCTGCATATGTAACTATACCAGCCAGCTCTATTCCCTTCTTTTTATATATAACAGCTGCCAAAATTGCTATAATAAATCCTTGACCAACATCACCAAACATTACGCCAAACATCAAAATATATATTGATGCAATAATCATTGTAGGATCAATCTCATTATGCGCAGGCAATCCATACATGTTAATAAAAAACTCAAAAGGTTTGAAAAACTTAGCATTCTTCAGCATTGTTGGTGGTTCCGATCCAATTACATCTTCTGGTTCTTCTGAAACATAGGATATGTATATTTCATTATCCAGCATTTGAGCAAGAGACTCAAAATCATTTTCCGGCACCCAGCCTACAAAATAGAATGCTTTTTCTGTATGGGCAGATTTCTTTCTAATATCATAGCTTCTATTCATGTACATTATCTGAGCGTATTTTTTTTCAAACTCCGGTAACTGTTCTTTAAAGTATTTATCATATTCTCTAATTAATCTTTCTTTCTCCTTATGCAATCTATCAATTTCATCATTCATCTGATTCAATGCCTCTTGTGGAGTTCCTTTTACTCTGCCGGATATACGTATTCTCTCAAAATTTAATGAAGAAAATACGCTGTCAACCTTTTCTTTATATATAGCTGGCATAAAATATGATATCCACATATTTTTTTTATCAACATGAATAGGAACAGCAATAACATCTAAATCATCTACAAATGAGTTAAGCTTTTTATAGTTTTCATTTGAAATTTTTCCAAATCTAAATTTGAAATAGTCAAAGTTAAAAAATTTATCCACTTCAGTATCTAATTCCATTAATAAAAGAATTTGCTTTTTGATTTTTTCTCTATCATCTATTTCCATCTCAATATGTTCTAAATTCATTTTATATTCGGAAACTTTTTTTTCTATTATTTGAACATAATTATTAAATGTATTGAATTGCTCTTTTGAATCTGATGCAATTAAATTTTCTATTTCCTTAGTTTCCATAGAAAGCAGCTTACCCTTTAGAGCAGCATTAGCATCTATAGTTCTTTTGGCCAAATCATCATAAACATTCTCTTCAATAAATGTTTTTAATCCTTCTTTTTCTTCAACTGAATCTATTGCAGATTCTATTTGTATATTATTATTAATAATATATTTCAAGTTAAATTCATCAAATTTTTCTAATAGTCCTACCACATTTATAAACTTCATTTTAACTACTGACATTTAATATTTCACCTTCATTATATTATTATTTTGAGTGAGTTAAAACATTATTTCATCTATATTTTAACGTTCCCATTATATTCTTAAAGCCATATGCAATATTATTCTCTATACTCACTTCCAATAAGATATGTTCTTATCTTTTCGGGTTCAAATCCATACCTAATGCCTTCAATTATAGTGATAATATTTCTTAACTCATACTGTTTTAAATGTAAATATGACATTGTACAGGCT
>CAYYEC010000262.1:0-4479 GCA_964470745.1 uncultured Eubacteriales bacterium
TAAATATTTTTGAACCTCTGCAAGACTTGCCCCTGAGTTTAACATTATTGTTGCAGTTGTATGCCGGATCAAGTGAGGGGATACATCCTTTGTAATTCCTGCATCTTTTCCTAATGTAGAAAATACTTTTTCAATAGCTCGTCTTCCAAGCCTTCCATGTGGTTTTCTATCAGATACAAAAAGTGCTTCATTTTCATCTTGCCTTAGATTTAAATATTTCCAAAGATGCACTTTAGATTTTGCATTTAAATATACTTCACGTTCTTTTCTACCTTTTCCAATTACAAATACTTTTCCTGTACCAAAATTTATATCATTTCTATTAAGCTTTTGGACTTCATCAAGCCGACATCCAGTACTATAAAAGAATTCTACAAGTGCCTTTTCTCTTTGAGTTTTACAAGAATCTCTAAGCATTTCCAATTCTTCAGGGGTAAGAGCCTTTCGTACAAACTTATCGGTCTTAGGAGTTTTTATTTTTCTCATGGGACTTTTAATAATATATTCTTCGTTTTCAAGCCAATTAAAGAAACTTTTTAATATTGATACTAAAGTAGCCATAGAACTGTTTTTAAGTCCGCTTTTAGCATATACCGCCAAATACATGCGTATGTCCATAGCTGTAATTGTTGAAATTTCTTTTTGCATTGCTTGTGCAAATTTGAATAGATATCTGTGATAATTTGTTAGTGTGTTTTCTGATAGACCATCAAGTTTTTTTGCTGCGATGTAAAAAAGTATTTTTTGAGATATTTCATTGCTTGGTACAATAGCTGTGGTTACTAGTTGAATGTCGTAGTAATATAATTCCTCTTCTAAAATTGATCTAAGTAATTGCGCCTGGTCTTGGGTAAGGAATTCCAAAGCCTTACCCAAGACTTTGATAATTAACTCTTCTTTCAAAATAATATTCTCCTCTCTTGCACGCAGGAGAATAAAAGAGTATAATTATCTTGTCTCCTACGTGGGACTGTGGAGAGTTTGGGTTTCTAATCTTTGCGGGATAGACCCAAACTCTTTTTATATCCAAATATATTTTATTAAGAATATTATATCGAACATTCGTTCTAAATACAAGAATTATTTACCTTTTTTTAGTTCGCATTATTTATTCTTAATTGTTTTATCATTATTAGCCCAACTAAAGGTATCGGTGACTTTAAGTAGAATACACAGAAACCTATAAGAAAAAATAGACCTAAATTATAAAACAAGCAAGTCCAATAATTAATATTATTTTTCAATTTTTTCACCTCCAAAAAAGGTTTTTCAAAATTAATGTCAAATTATAAATATAATACTTAAAATATGGAGGTTTTTTATGAGTAATCCTACTATAAATATTAAAGATACTGCCGAAGCTGTAAAAGGCATTGTTGAAGCTGTGCCTGTTTATGAGGATGTTATTCAACCTGCGGCAAAAGAAATCGGAAAGGGGCTTCAAACTGTAGCAAAAACTGTTCATATAGCATTAGCACCCATATCTGCTCTTGTTTGGGGTTATGAAAAAATTTGTGATTACATATCTAATGCTCTTGAAGAACGTTTAAAAAATATACCTCCAGAAAATATAGTAACTCCAGACCCGATGATTGCAGGGCCTATTTTAGAATCTCTCCGGTTTGTTGGCCATAAAGAAGATTTAAGGGAGTTATTTGCTAATTTACTTGCTACTGCAATGAACTCTAAGGTTGCACAAAATGCCCATCCTTCTTTTGTTGAAATAATAAAACAACTTAGCCCAGACGAAGCTAGAATAATAAAACATCTTGATCAACAGAATTACATTCCATTAATTAATTTGCACAGAACTGATCCAAACATTACTGGAGAAATTACTATTTATAGAAATTTCTCTCTAATTGGTGAGCAAGCAGGTTGTGTATCTTTAGAATTAGTTCCAAGTTATCTAGATAATCTACAACGATTAGGTTTAATCGGCATTCCCGAGGGGAGGCATCTCACTCAACCAGAAAAATATAAAGCATTAGAAAATCATCCATTCATGTTAAAAAAATGTTCAGAAATTAAAAATCAAAACTTTACGCCAATTATGCAACAGAAATACTTTTTTCTTACTACCTTTGGAATCCAGTTTTATAAAGCATGTATTTAATCTGGAAGAATGTATTTCACTTTTATGTATTTATTTAGTTCGCATTATTAACCTAATCCGTACTGAAACTGCTATATTGATTTCAAAGTTAATTGTTCAGATAAACCTAAATAATGAATAACCTCAGTTAAAGATTTTTCAGTTTCTTTTTGATTGGAATATCCATTTTGGTCAACTATTTTTAATACTATTTTGCTTTGTTCTGATACATTTGGATAGTTTTTCTCAATAATATTGTTAAAAACTATATCATTAAAGGCAATATTATTATTTATGTTTCTAAAATCTAAAACTCTTTTTACACATAAGGTCATAGCTAAAAATAAATCTTCTTCTATGTTAGGATTGATAGATTTTATTTGAAGTTCATCTGATAATGACAGATATGAAACTAAATCAAATCCAAAGTCTATTAATGTATTGTTAACTTTAGGATCGTAAATCATGTCATTAATATGTTTGTGTCTACTATTTAAATTATTAAACCTTTCTTCTATATACATTGCTACTTTATACCCATCACTGCACAAAACAATATGCTCAATTTCGTGAGCCATATGAATTGAATTTTTCAGTGATATTATATCTTCTCGTGTCATAATAATATACGCTTTATCTTCTATATTTCCAAATGACATTTGAGACCTCAAATTATGACCTTTAATAAAGAAAACATCTTTTGAAATTTTATTTCTTCTTAAATTATAAAAATGTCTAAACTTTTGATCTTGAGAATAAATGTCTTTAAGTATATAAGATTCATTATAATAATTAAAATTATCCTTTTTAAAATACTCCCATATTCCTGATATTCCACAGCATTTCTTATATTTCAAACCACTCATGCATGGACAAGGGTCGTTTCTTCTAATATCTTTCATGATTTTCACCTCTTAAATCAATATTCAACATATGATGTGAAAATCCTCTTTAAAATCTTTACTATTTACCAACTTGAATCAATATATTCTATAACTAATTCACAATCAGACGCAGTATTTGATACTAATGACCCCAACGGGCCTCTTCCAGTAACACAAAAACCATTTGCCGTAATATAATAAAACTTAATTGTGTAATCTGTTCCATAAGCTCTTTGCATATACAATCCAATCTCATTAGGATAATCCGTATATTCGTTATATGGTACAGTTAATCCATTTGTCTTATTCTTAAGATATATATTTAATATATAATCATATCTTGAAATTACTGTTGAAAAATACTGCATATTTGCTCCATTTGGAGTAAAATCATCTATAGGTATAACAAGTTGTTTTAAATTTTTCTGAGGCAATGTATTTAAAAATGGTATACATAGTTCTTCACAATCCTTTCTCGAATATGCTAAATGACCATTATCATTAGGATGCACACCATCAGCAAGCCATCCATTACCTACAAAATCAATTTCAGAATAATCAATAACTCCTAATCCATATTCTTTTGATAATTCATAAATTTTATCTCTGTAATTTGTATGAGGTTCATATATTGGAGGAAAAATATTTTCATCAGCTAATGGTGGAATTGTTAATACTATAATATGGTTTTCATTATCTAATAAAATTCCATCAATTATAGTTTGTAAATTTGTTTTAAAATTACCTGATGTAATAGCCTTTCCGGCTGAATATATATCATTCGTACCTAATGCTAATAAAAAAATACTGCTTTTATTATAAAATTTTCCTATAGCTACTATAGCATCAATATTATCTACATAATCACTTGTTGCATATCCACTTGTCGCTATTCTATTTATATTTATTGCATATGTAGCGGCATTTAAAGTATATATCCCATATATTTCTACAGGAGCATTTATACATTTGATAACAATATTTTCTGAACTTTCAGCTACATTTTGTACAGCTGTAAATGTAAGCTGATTATCTATTTCTGTAGAATTATAAAAATCATGAGTTTTTTGTAGTACCGAGCCTCTATATACTTCTAATTTACCGCTAGTAGGCGATTTAGTTCCCATAAAATCTACATATCTTACAAAATTTCTTCCGCTTATAGTTATTGTAGCATCAGGTTGCAATATTAAACTTTTTTTAGAAGCACCTTTTGTACCTACCGAATAACTCCCTGCATAAGTTACTCCTGTGCTATCATCATCAAATCTGTCCATATTTGAAAAAACTTCATAGCCATAACCTTGATTAAGCATATTATTTAATAAATTATCTCTAGTTATAGCAGCATTACTTTTTGTTTTATAATCACTCGAACCTTGCCCATCTTTCATACTGTCACCAATTGCAGTAATACTTCCAGTACCTTGATTTCTTAAAGCTTTTCCTATAACACTTCTTGCATTATTAAGCCTTTTATTTGCATCAATAATATTAAAA
>CAYYEC010000262.1:4489-6071 GCA_964470745.1 uncultured Eubacteriales bacterium
GCATATTCCACCTTTTCCGTATAAATCATTTAATGCATTTTGAATAGCTGTTGCATCATCTGTTATACCATCGGCTTTTGCTCCAAACGATTTTACATTAATAAAAAATTCCGCACTTTCTGCCAAATGCGAATTATGTTTATCCTCCCAAGCTGTCAATCTGCCATCTAAATATGTTCCTAATCCGCCAGCTCCATAATCAACCCCATCCGTATCTACCAATGATGCTGTGACTAATGCATCGTGCTCAGAACCTGTAAAAGATAAATTGGTTATATCTGCTTTGTTATTGTCTATAGCTTCTTTCACATTTGTGCCAGTTTGATCGCCACTATATGTGATATGTTCTGCTGCATGCTTGTCATCAGTACCATTTACGTGATTCTTGGCAGCTGTCAAAATACTGGTAAAATTATTTATAATATTTGTAAATGAATCACTTATATTTTTTCCTGCAAGAGTTAAAAGTGTAATTAAATTAAAACCCATAGGTTATTCCTCCTTGATTGGTGTCCTTAGTGCTTTGCTTATGCTTGCCCATGCATCGAGTCCTTTAAATGGTACTTCAATTCTGGCAGTATTTAAAAATTCTAGAAATGCCTGATATTGCTGTTCTGTGAGTTCCAAAAGTACTGTTTTTTCTTCATTTTCTTCCAAAAAAATCTATCCTTTCTCTTTTAAATTTTAAAATTTTGATATATACTATAAAAATAGTCAATAAAATAATAAATTGGAGGTTTTATATATGAAAAAGTTTCTTAGTGGATTTATCATTTCGGCAATAATATTTAGCTGTATTTCGGTTTTTGCTGCAGAGGATATTGCAAATCTTGTAGTTAAAGCTAATCCTTTCCCAATACATGTTAATGGGGTAGATAAGCCAATTAAGGCATATAATATTAATGATACAACTTATATAGCTACAAGGGATATGGCAGAAGCAACGGATGGAGCTGTAAATGTCAGCTTTGAGAATACTCAAAAAATTATTAATATTGATACCACATCAAATGTAGAAGCTTCAATCACAAGTACTGAGGAGGTAAAGACAATGTCTACAAGAATTATCGAAACACCTGATGGTTTAATGGTTGATTACTTTGAGGGAAAAAACTATATTGCTTTTCTTTATATAGATAATAAAGCTAAAGAATTTGGTTATACTTTACAAAAAGATTTATATACTAAACAATGGAACTTAAAAAAATCAGATGGAACAATAGTTATTGAAAATATTACTACCAAACATTTTTATGGTACAGATAATATTGAATATGACTATTATATAAATAATATAATGCCACTATTGAAATAAGAGACTTCAAAGTCTCTTATTTTTTTTATGAAACATTTGTAATTAATCCATCAGAATCATAACTTACTGTCTTTCCATCAACAGTAGTAAAATTTCCTGAACTTATTCCACTTCCTGTTATATAACCTCTTCCAATAACCCAATCTCTTGTTGCATATAAATCCGAACCATCTTTTAATGTCGAAAATGAAGCATCTGAGCAGTTCCAATTACCTAAAGTATTTGTTGTTTTTCCTAATTCTCCTAATCCCATAGTAAAACTTCCTA
>CAYYEC010000263.1:0-6040 GCA_964470745.1 uncultured Eubacteriales bacterium
GTGCTTTTACCCTGTTTGAGCTTATATCATTTGCTACCAATATTCCCTTCCCCTTCATACCAGCTCCAAGCTGGACAGTTTTACCTCCAGGAGCAGCACATAAATCAAGTACTTTTTCTCCAGGCTTTGCATCTAAAACCACAGCCGGTAACATAGCACTGGGCTCTTGAATGTAGTAAAGACCTGCATAATAATGTGGGTGTTTACCTGGATTGTTATCCTGAGAATAGTAGAATCCATCTTTTGTCCACGGAATAGGCTTTAAATCAAATTCAGAAATCTTCTCAAATTGTTCAACATCTATTTTCAAAGTATTTACTCTCAAACCATAAAATCTGGGCTTCTTATATGAATTTAGAAATTCATTATATTCATTTTCACCTAAAAGTGAATTCATCTTATCTAAAAATTCTTGTGGTAATTTCATTTTTCACTCCAAAGTAATAAAATTTTAATCAATTTAACAATATATCATATATTTTTTGCAATATACATTTTACATTACTTATTCAAATATTGCAAAATAATGTACCTCTGTTCATATGTTGCATAGTTCTTTCCTGTAATGTCTTTAATGCAACATATATAGTTTATAAAAATTCAAAAGACCTAAAACTACCAGCTCAAAAATCAATAAAATTAAAATACTCCTTATATCCGTTAAACTCTCTTAATGGGTTTAAGTCCTCATCTTCCCGCATGTATTTAATTAGTCCTTTACTTAAACTGGTAGATATTATTAAATCTCTTAAGGCTTCTTCAAATTTATTTAGATGTACATTAAAGCAGGCTCTATTATAATATAAATAAGACTCTTTATTATTTTTTCTAATACCTTCACTAATAATTTCTATAGCCTTTTGATAGTCTCCACAATTACGATATAAAACAGCTAAATTTAAATATGAAAAGGAGTATTTTGAGTTTTCTTTAATGGACATTAGATAATGAGAGATTGCCTTATCTTTATAACCCATTTTACTATATACAGTACCCATATTAAATAAAGCTTTATAATGTCCAGGATAAATCGATAAAGCTTTTCTAAATTCATTTAAAGCAAGTATGTCTTCGTTCATTTCTTCATAAATCGAGCCCAAATTATTGTGAGACCAAAAATCATTTGGCCTAAGCTCAATTAATTTTCTATAATATTCAACTGCTCTATCTTTTTCATTTAGTTCATCATATATATTTGCTAAGAAAAAATAAGCTTTTATATATTCAGGCTCTAATTCGATAGTTTTTAAATAGAATTTTACAGCTTTATCATATTCTTTTGCAATATCATACAGAATAGCAAGACCATAATATGCTCTGGGTTCTTTTGGATCTAGAGCAATTATTTCCATATATTTTTCTTCTGAAAGCCTAAATTCGTTTATTTGATCATAGGCTAATCCCATATCCAGAAGCAATTCAATATCTTTATTTCCACCTCTACTTTTATAAGCAATACTATATAATTTTATGGCTGTTCTAGGAAACTTATCTTTTAATAAGTTTCCTAGTAATTTAATTGTCTTTATCTTTAAGTTTTTTTTATTCATATTTGAGAACACCAATTCCATTTTTACCATTCTTTTATTATGCTTAATTCTAAAATATTATTTTCTTCTTATACAGTATAACACCATCTAAACTTTTTATTAACAATTATTTTTATTATTCATCAAATTTTAACTCTTGACATATTATAAGTAATACACTATAATTTGAAACAATATTATTTAAAAGCAAAGATTGGGACTATTAAAAGGTTTTAGAATTTTTCAGAGAGCCGAGTTTGGTGTGAATCGGCATTTTCTACCCTTCGAACTCACCCATGAGCTGCTGCCTGAATCATTTTTATGGATTATTAAAATATAAAATTTATATTTAATTCTCCTCTAGGGTAAGCCGGAATTCCACCGTTATAAGGATAGATGGTGATTGCCATTGAAGAAGCGGGTTCTTTTTTTGAACCAATTAGAGTGGTACCGCGGGTTAGACCCGTCTCTTAAATGAGACGGGTTTTTTTGATGGCAAAAACCTCAAAAAATAATTTTAGGAGGTTTTTTTATGAGTCGAAAAATTCTAGTATTAGACACAACTTTAAGAGATGGTGAGCAAACACCAGGAGCTAAACTAAACCTTAACGAAAAGTTGGAGATAGCATATCAGCTTAAAAGATTAAATGTTGATATCATTGAAGCTGGGTTCTCTGCTTCTTCCCCTGGTGACTTCAAATCAGTCGAAGCCATTGCAAAAAATATTGGAGATGGTCCAATGATTACAGCTCTTGCAAGAGCTGTAAAAGGAGATATTGATGCCGTATATGAAAGCGTTAAATATGCAGGGAGACCGCTAATTCATATTGTATTGGGTACTTCAAATATACATGTAGAAAAAAAATTTAATACATCAAAGGATCAAGTCCTAAGCATGGGTGTTGAAGCTGTAAAATATGCAAAATCACTTTTACCTGATGTTCAATATTCTACTGAGGATGCCTCAAGAAGTGATTTTGAATATCTGTGGAAAACTATTGAGGCGGTTGTAACTGCCGGTGCTACTATGATTAATATACCCGATACAGTTGGGTATGCTGTACCTGAAGAATTCGGAGAATTAATAAAAAAAATAAATTATCGTTTAAAGAATCTAAATCCAAATGTAATTTTAAGCGTCCATTGTCACAATGACACTGGTTTAGCAACCGCGAACACTTTAATTGCTGTCAAAAATGGTGCTGACAAAGTAGAGTGCACTATTAACGGGCTTGGTGAACGTGCCGGAAATGCTGCTCTCGAAGAAGTAGTAATGGGATTAAAATTAAGGCAGGAATATTATGATTCCCAGACTAATATTGTAACCAAAGAAATAAAAAATACATCAAAAATGGTTAGTAGTCTGATGGGGCTGGATGTTCAGGTTAATAAGGCAATTACCGGCGAAAATGCTTTTGCTCATTCATCCGGCATTCATCAGGATGGGCTGTTAAAAGCCCGTGAAGCTTATGAAATCATCCATCCTGAAGATGTAGGAGTTGAAACTATGGACCTTGTACTAACAGCTCGTTCCGGAAGACACGCATTCAAAAACTCTTTAAATAGAATCGGATTTAATAATGTTAATGCTGAAGACTTTGATAGAATTTTCGAAGACTTTCTTATACTTGCAGATGTTAAGAAAGAGGTCTATTACCATGACTTGTTTTATCTTATGAAAAAGCATAGTCAGCAAAAGGAAAATGCCATTGATGGTAATAGCAAGGAGATAGACTTCTACGAATTAATTGAGATGCAAGTAATAAGTAGTAGTATTTCACCTTCTGCAATAATAAAAATTAAAAGAGGTAACGAAATCTTTAAAGAAATTTCTTTAGGTGATGGTCCAATTGATGCACTTTATACTGCTATCAAAAATATAGTAAACTTAGATATTGAATTAAAAGAATTCAAAATAACCAATATTTCCAAGGGTAAAGATGCACTAGGTCAAGTAAAACTGTATTTATTGTATAATGGAAAGACTTATGTTTCACAAGAAGTTGATACAGATATTGTAAAAGCATGTGCACTTGCTTATCTAAACATTGTTAATGAGGTACTTGTTGAAATGATTTTAGAGTAATATAAAGACTGCTTTGTTCATGAAAAATAAACAGAGCAGTCTTTACACTGTCATTCGATAATTGGAAACAATGAAATAATAAATTCATCGTTCCTTAATATTTATTGACTAAAAGAATAATTCATTCCAGAATTATTATCCCAATTTGCAGCACTATCTTTAAATGCTATATTTATATTTCCATTTCTTGTTATTGGGAGCATTAATTCAAAAGTTTGTTCACCTATTCTATTCATCTGATAATGCATCTCATCTTCCCACATCAAATTATTTCCATATCCAATAATTGTATATATTTGGTCAGCTCCGTCATTTGCCAATATACCATGATAAACTAACTTTAACATGTTATCTGTTTCTTTTTTTAATTCAATACCATTTTTATAATAAGAATTATAAGAATATATTAAATCAATATTATTTATTTCCCTACTTATTTCTTCAGAAAATTTCGTTGTAAAGTTAGGAAACTCAGAAATATTTTTTTTTCTATTTTTAGCATTCTGGTCACTTGATTTATTGTAGACATCCCTATTGAAAACGTTACTAAATATCCCCATTTTATTCCCTCCTGTGTTTTATTTTTTAAATTCATAGATGTCGAACACTACAATTAATAGTTTGTAACTTTTTAATAATTTTATTTTGATAATATTAGTTATGTAATGAATTTAATTCAATATAGTTTTCTCTCAAAAACTATAGCAATTACATGTTTTCAATGATCATATTACGGAATAACGAAATAATTTTTATTATTTGATAAGTTAAACAATAATATTCTTTATCCCATTTGAATATTTTTTAAAATTATTTTGTTATTACTTTTTTATTTATATATGTTGCATAAAAGATATTGCATGGAAAAAATATAGTATAAAAAATAAAAGCCTTTATATCAAAGCTTTAATTTTAAGAGTTTTTATATTCTACCATCTAATATTTCCATAACAATCTTCTCGAAATATAGGTATTAATTTGTCTTTCATTTCGGGCGATAATTCTTTTAATTGAATATTCTCTATTGATAAAATTTCAGATATATCACATTTAATTTTTAGTGATAGCTCTTGTGCAGTTAAGCTTATATCTTTTCTCAACTCTTTTATAGTTTTATTTCTATTTTTAAAGTAAAAAATCATTTTATCCTCCCTTACCTTATTCGTCTGCCAGTAATTAATGAATATATAATATATCCCGCAATAATTATAATGGCAATAGGTAAAAGAAAACGTATTGCTGAACTTAATATTTTAATTGCAATAGCAAAAATAAAAACGATTATAGCTGCCGTAAAAATTGTTCTTATAGTATTGTTATTCATAAAACCACTCCATAATTAGTATTTTAATTATATATACGAATACTGTTTAGTTTTGTCTAAAAAATTATTCTTTATTTTCATAAATTTTTTTCAAAGCCTTTAATGTAAAATCAATTTCGTCAGCAGTATTAAAGCATCCTACGCTTAAACGAACAATACCTGTTTTTAATGTTCCAAGAGTTGCATGAGCTAATGGAGAACAATGTAAACTTGCCCTGGTAGCAATACCATATTGCTTATCTAAAATGTAACTAACCTCTGTAGAATCAATATTATCAAAATTGAAAGCAACTATTCCTGAATTCTTTTTTATATCTTTTTTACTATATATTTTTGCATTTTTAAATTCCTCAATACCTTCGTATAGTACTTTTACAAAACAACTTTTTTTCTCATGAATATTATATACCCCATTTTTTAAAATATATTCAATTCCGCAGCCTAAACCAACTATTCCCGGTGTATTTAACGTACCACTTTCTAAGAATTCCGGCATATATTCAGGCTGAATTAATATTTCCGAATTACTACCAGTACCGCCTTCAATAAATGATTTTATTTTCAATCCATTTTTTACATACAATCCACCAATCCCCTGTGGCCCTAATAATCCTTTATGCCCTGGAAATGCAAGCATGTCTATATTCATTTTTTCTACATCAATTTCTAAAGCCCCTGCACCTTGTGAACCATCTAATAAAAAAATTATTCCATTCTCAAAAGCTAATTTTCCTATTTCCTTAATTGGCATTATTATTCCATTGACATTTGAAGATAATGTGCAAACAATTAATTTAGTATTTTTTTGAATTGAATTTTTAATACTATTAATATCAATTTCACCATAGTCATTTCCCTGAATAATTGAAATATTAATTTTTTTATCTCTTTCCAAAGATTTTAAGGGCCTTATAACTGAATTATGTTCCATGCAAGTGGTAATTACATGATCATTTTCATCTAGAACTCCTTTAATTGCAGTATTTAAAGCTTCTGTAGCGTTTTTAGTAAAACAAATTTGTAATGGATTATTAATATTAAATAATTTCGCCAGTAGGTTTCTTGTTTTCAGTACTGCTTTACCAGATTCCAATGCCATAT
>CAYYEC010000264.1:0-6031 GCA_964470745.1 uncultured Eubacteriales bacterium
CTCAGATACCTTGTAAATTACCTCTCCAATTTCCTGTCCTTTTTGTATTGGTGCAATTACTTCTGAGTCTAACAAAACCTCTCTTTGCACTTTTCCTTTTTCACCTTTTTTAAGTAGCAATTTAACATCATTTGCATAAACCGCATCAACATTTGCTACCATACCTTTTTTTACTTCTACATTCCCTAATATGTCATCTTTATTGTTAACTTGTGTTAATTCATAATTTGCAAATCCATAATCAAGTAATTTTTTAGATTCTAATGCCCTGTCGGCGTCAGCTGCTTCACCTAAAACAACAGATATTAATTGTAAATTATTTCTTTCAGCTGCAGCTGACAAGCAAAATCCGGCTGCTCTGGTATATCCAGTCTTTAATCCGTTTGCACCATCATATTTACCAATGAGCTTATTGGTATTATCTAAATCAAATTCTCCATTTCTAAAAGAATCACGTCTTATAGAAGTATACTCTAGTATTTTAGGATGTTTCGTTATTAATTCCCGAGACATAATTGCTATGTCATAGGCAGTACTATAATGTCCTACATCAGTCAAACCTGTGCAATCAAGAAAGTGAGTATCTTTCATTCCCAAAGCACTTGCTTTTTCATTCATCATATTAACAAATGCCTCTTCACTTCCTGCAACAAATTCACCTAAAGCAACAGTTACATCATTTGCTGAATGGATAGCAACAGCTTTTAACATTTCATGCAAAGTAAATTGTTCTCCCGGTTTAAGATATACCTGTGAACCTCCCATACTATATGCATGTTCAGAAACCTGAACCATATCCTCTAAAGTAATTTTTCCCGAGTCAATAGCTTCCATAACTAATAGCATAGACATAATTTTAGTTATACTTGCTATAGGTACTTTTTCATGAGTATTTTTTTCAAACAGTATTTTGCCAGACTCAGCATCCATTAACAGAGCTGATTTTGCTTTAAGATCAAGAATACCTGCTTCTTGAGTCGCAGCAGAAACATTTTCTTCTTCTGCAAATAAATAAATTGTATTTACACACATTATTGAAACCATAAGTAAAATAGAAATAAAAACTCTTTTTAACATTGACTCACCCCATCCACTTCTATGCTGTTACTTGTCATAGTATAACATTTCCATTATTTCCACCTTTAATTATTTTTATGCAATCTAATATTTATATATACTCAAACATAAAAAAATTACATCATAATATATGATAAACTTACAAAGTCATTAAAAATATTAATTTCCAGCAAAATTCGTCCTATAAATTAATTATAAAATTAATATATTAATTTTTGAAGCGTTAATTATTTCCTATATTACCGGAAATACAGTCAATGTAGTTATACTCTTCTTATTTAATTCTCATTGGTATCCCTGAAACACATAGATATACTTCATCACTGGCTTGGGCAAGTAATTGATTGGCTCTGCCTGCCACATCCCTGAAAATTCTGGCAAGTGCATTTTCCGGCACTATTCCCATACCTAATTCATTAGTAACTAAAACAAAAGCGCACTGGAATTTTTCTTTCAAGTTAACAAGTTTAGTTAACTCTTCTTTTACTATTTCTTCAACATCTACTATATCTGTCTTCTTCAAATTATTCCAATCTATGTTTTTTTCAAACATGATATTTGAAACCATGATAGTTACACAATCAAGCAATACTGCGGACTTGTTTATAAGCTTATCCTTTAAAATTATGTCCAAATTTTTATAAGCTTCTATTGTTTCCCAATGTATTGGTCGCTGTTCTCTATGTTTTTGAACTCTTAATTTCATTTCTTCATCAAATGGAATAGATGTTGCAACATAAACTACATTATCACCAAATTCTTTTACTTTCTCCTCTGCAAATGTGCTCTTGCCACTTCTAGCTCCACCCGTAACTAAAATCATTTTCCCCATAAGTTTATCCTCCTATTTCTTGAAGAGCTTTTACTAACCTAATATTACTATCTCTATCTTTCACTGCAATTCGAATAAACCTTTCATCTAGACTGACAAAATTGCTGGCATCTCTAATTAATATATTTCTCTTTAGCATTTTTTCTTTTAGTATCCTTGAATTAACATTAGGATTTAATAGTTTGATCAAAACAAAATTTGTTTTAGGTACAAATACCTTTAAATCATTAATTTTGCTTAAATGTTCATATATCCATTCTTTTTCTTTTATTAGCCATTCACATGTTCTATCTAAATATTCCTTTTCTTCTAAAAATACATTCCCTATTGAACAAGCAAAATTATTTACAGACCAGGGCAGCTTTTTGTCCCACATTTTTTTTACAGCTTGCCTTTCTCCTATACCATATCCCAGTCTTAAGCCAGGTATGGCAAAAATTTTAGTAAATGCCCTAATAATAAATAAGTTGCTATATTTATTCATATAGCCAACTATTGAGTTATTATTACTTCCCATTGTCAACTCTATAAAAGCTTCATCAATTATTACATAAATATTCTTTTTACCGGCATACTCAATAAGTGCCTCTATTTCTTCTCTTGATAATAATGTTGAGGTCGGATTGTTAGGGTTGCATATTAAAATTGCTTCAGTATCTTCACTTATATTTTTTATTAAACTATTAATATCCAGTTTGAATTCATCTGACTCATTTAGATTAAAATATTCTATATCTATACCCAATTGCTTAGTTATATTTGTATATTCTGAAAATGATGGTACAGGAATTAAGACTTTTTTAGGATTCAATATCCTCAGAAAAAGATAAATTATTTCAGATGCTCCATTTCCAATAATTATTGATTCTTCGTCAATATTAAGATAATTTGAAATGTCATTTTTCAATTCAGTGCAATTAGGGTCAGGATAATTAACTAAGTTATTTATATTAAGTGAAATATTTCTTTTGATACTTTCCGGAATACCTAAAGGATTTATATTAGCACTAAAATCCAGGATTTCATCAACACTTAGACCTAAATATTTGGCTTCTTTATAAATATTACCACCATGGATTTCCACATCGTCACATCCTATAATTTATAATGATTTTTTAGTATAAAACCCCAATAATAACAACAATTCCTAAAGCAAAAATTATAAATGAAGTCATATACAATAATTTAATAGTAGATAAAATATCCTCAAATTCCAATCTCTTAACAGGGTCTCCTATTGTAGGCTTTTCAACTTTTTTGCCAAAATAAATGTTTATACCTCCAAGTTGAACTCCTAATGCACCGGCAGCAGCTGCTTCCGGATATGCACAGTTTGGACTTTTGTGATTTTTTCTATCTCTTATCACTGTTTTAAAGCTTCTTATATAGTCCATTCTTAAGAGCATGGCACTTACAGGTATCAATAATCCTGTAATTCTGGCAGGAATATAATTCAAAAAATCATCAAATCTTGCCGAAGCCCGTCCAAATAAAATATATTTCTCATTCATGTATCCAACCATTGAATCTAATGTACTTACAGCCTTAAAGATATAAACTGCAGGTGCTCCCAGACCAAAAATTGAACCAACAAAAGCATAAATAAGCGGTGAAACAACACCGTCTACTGTATTCTCAGCTGTTGTTTCAACAACACCTCTTATTATCTCCTCTTCATTTAATTGGTCTGTTTGTCTTCCAACCAGCATTGCCAATTGTTTTCTTGACTTTACAATGTCTTTATTCATTAGTACAGAATAAACCTTTTTAGCTTCGTCTGCCAGACATTTTGTTGTTAAAGCACTATATATAAAGTAAATATTAATTATATGAAACAAAATAGGGTTAATTTGCTTTGCAATTTCACTAATAGTGAAAACAAACAGAAAGGATATTCCTGCTACTAAAGCTAATAAAATAATCCCACTAATAAACTCAGCAGTTTCACTTTTCTTAAAGCTGCTAATGAATTTTCTTAATAATTTTTCTGTTTTAGATATTAATAATCCAATAAATCTAACTGGATGGGGCATCCAATACGGATCACCAAATATTAAATCCAAAACATATGCAATCACCATATCAACTACTAAAAATTGATTCAAATTTATCCCCCTAAAATGTTATAAATCATATCCATATTTAAGCTATTTCTCAAAATATCAGCTAAATGATTATACTGTTCTTCCTTATATTCTTTAAAACTTTTTGCTTTCCCATCAATACTTTTCAAACCTTTTTTTCTTCTCAAATCATTTATAAGTCCATTTGTAAACCCTAAATTATCAAAAATGCCATGAATATATGTACCCATCACATTTCCAGCTTCATTTGATACGCCACCTACTTCGTCAGCATCATTATCAAGTATCTTTGTTATCTTAAGATAGGTTTTACAGCCTTCCATATATTCTGTAATACCCATATGTATTTCATACCCCTCAATCAAAGAGTCTTCACTGCCTTTGGCAACTACAGAATCACCAACAACCTTACCACTTACTTGAGTCGTAACCTTTTGTTCTTTAAATATAGTATTTATATTCAAGAGTCCAATTCCGTTTATCTCGAGCAAATTTGATTCTGTTCTATGAGGGTCTGATATGTGAATCCCCAGCATTTGATATCCTCCACATACCCCAAAAATTATTTTACCATCCTTACTCAGCCTGATTATTTCATTCTCTAACCCGGACCTTCTAACAAACTGTAAATCTTCAATTGTATTTTTCGATCCGGGTAAGATAACCATGTCTGGATCACCTATATTTAGTGTATCATCAACAAATCTTACATTTACACCTTCAATGTTTTCCAGAGCATTAAAGTCTGTAAAATTTGAAATATGAGGTATCTTTATAATAACAATATCAATATCATCTTTATAAGAATTCCTTTTTTCATTGAACTTTTCCGCCAAACTATCCTCATCTTCTATTTTTAATCTTTCATAGGGGACCACACCTATAACAGGTACTTTTATAATGTCCTCAAGCATTTTAATACCCGGTTCCAATATCTTGATATCACCTCTGAATTTATTTATTATAACTCCTTTTACTCTCGCCTTTTCACTTTCAGAAAGCAGCAGCATTGTTCCTGCCAGGGATGCAAAAACCCCGCCTTTATCAATATCACCCACAATAACTACCGGAGCATCTACAAGCTCTGCCATTCCCATATTTACTATATCATTTTCCCGTAAATTAATTTCTGCCGGACTTCCGGCACCTTCGATTACAATTACATCATTATTTTTTTCCAGTTTTTCATATGTTTCTCTAACCATATTTGCAAGCTTTGGTTTAAATTCATGATATTCTACAGCGGACATATTTTTGAAAACTTCACCGTTAATAATAACTTGAGATTTCTTATCTGTAGTTGGCTTTAAAAGTATTGGGTTCATTTTTACAGAAGGTTCGATACCTGCTGCTTCTGCCTGTACTACCTGAGCTCTTCCCATTTCTTTTCCTTCTTTTGTTATAAAGGAATTTAGTGCCATATTCTGAGATTTAAAGGGAGCAACCTTATAACCATCCTGTTTAAATATTCTGCATAGCCCGGCCACAATCACGCTTTTTCCCACAGATGAGCCCGTCCCTTGTATCATAATACTTTTAGATTTCATACGTTCCCCCCAGCTTATATTTTTCACAATTTTTCACAAAATTCTTTGCAAAATCTACATTACTCCAAAAATGTAGATGTGGATATCCTGCTAACAAATTATTCAACTTAAAACCACAGCCCCATTCTCTGTTTTTGCTCTTTTTCACCTTGTAGCAAAAGCATCCATCTACATCAATACAAGAATAATGAAATTCATGTCCTCGAATTTTATCTCCTACATTTCCAATAACATTATCCTCAACGACTTCAACCTCAATATATCCAAATCTCTTTAGAGAATTTGTCATCTTGCTTTCTCCATCTATAAGCCCTACCATATTGTATGTATTGCCATTAATATCTTCAATACTATTGGTCAAATACATGAATCCACCACATTCAGCATATGTGGGTAAACCTTTTTGAACATTTTCTGTGATACTCTTTCTCATACTAATATTATCTTGCAGCTCTTTTGCCCAAATTTCCGGATATCCACCACCAATATAT
>CAYYEC010000265.1:0-5992 GCA_964470745.1 uncultured Eubacteriales bacterium
GTATACAAATCACTTGATAAGTAAAAAATAAATTTAATAATCTATCAGGGAGTGTTGTACTATGGTAAATAAGAGATCTAAAAATAATATAAGAGATGAAAGAATTGAAGATAATACATTATATGGGGAATTTATTGCATCCTTTGACCAGTGGATTACTCCTGACAGGCAAAGATCAAGAGTTAGTCATTTAGAAGAAATTACAAAAGAAATTTCACCAGAGATAAAAAAACATAAGTAGGGCGGCTAATTAGGCACCGTAAAATATTTACCTACACTTTTTCGCCGTGTAATTAGCGACAGATACTTACGAAAGGCGAAGTTTGTAGAGTAGGTTAATATTTTACAAGCCCTTAGGGCCACAAGGCGCAATATATTTGACAAAAGATAGCAGGTATATGGTTGAGCCTATACCAGTTCAAATTAAAAGTACAACTGGAGCAGGGGATGGAGCTCTTGCAGTTGCAATTGAAAAAGGCTGCAGTATTGAAGAGCTTATCCCTCTGTCAATAGCCTCAAGTTGTGCAAGTATAATGAAGAATGGCACTGAAATGGGGAAGATATCAAAAGTTTAGTTAAAAAGGTAAAGTATAAAAAGATATAAAATTATTCCAGGGGACTCACCTGATTTTTGCATAATAATAGCCGGATATTTAACTTATTGATCCGGCTATTATCCTGCCACAGCTGTGCAGCTTTTTAAATTGTTCATACTTGTTTAATTACCTCTTGTTACTTGACTAGTTTACTTCAAACTTACTGTTTTGGTGGAACCAGTCCCTTCCTAAATTATTTTTATATTTCAAATACTAGTATTATAGTATTTAGTTACCCTACAAAAGAAATATTAAACATATTTTTTAAGAAGATTTTTTTAATTTTCACTTATCTGTAGGAGTTATTTGGAATTGGTTAGTATTTCCCATCAAATAAGCTAATTTTATAATTGATTGTTCTTCAGGAGTCATTTCTCTTTGAAACATTTTCTCAAATTGTTTAAGCAGCTTATAATTGTCAATTTTATGCTTTGTCATATTGCGTTTGTTTGAGTTTTTATGCTTATCTTGAGAATATATTTTAGGTTTAATGTCTTCGGTAAAGATTTTTCTGAAAACTTCTGTTGTATATTGGGCATCATTAAAGGCATCATGAAATGAAATATTATAGGGGATATCAAGTAGTTCTACTGCATTTTTAAGACCAATATGTGAACCTTTAGGGCATTCAAGGCGTTTGGATGCGTAGGATTGAATATTTATATAATACTTGGGCATAAATGAAGTACTTAATTTATGATATTCAATATTTCTAAAAAGCTCTTTAATATCTGCAGTTCCCCATACACATAATGAACTCTTTTCATTTTTTATGAATTCAATAAATTCCTTATATACTTCTTTAAAAGGTTTTTCATTCCTTACCTGGTCCATAGTGATTCCAGTTATTTTCTTAACGAATGGATGAATTCTTTTATATACTTTTGGTTTTACCAATCTGCTAAAAGTAGAAGTTGTGTTTAGGTTTTCGTCTAACTTTACAGCCCCAATTTGAATTATTTCAAATGGGCATTTTGCGATTGTCTTATTTTTTTTCATTTTTGAAAAGTCAAAGCCTTGATTAAATTCTAAATCAAATACAATATAGTGCATTTTATACTCTCCCATAAAAAACAGGTTCTTTATTCCCGGTTTCTAATTCAATCAGTAAATTCATAGCTGAAATTCCCATTTTTAATTGTTCATCTGAAGGTTCCTTTGTTAAAATATATTTCTGAAGGATATCTCCAATTTTAAATAATGGGTTAAATATTAGTTTTATATTTTTATTTCCAAAGTTTAATATTCCAAAAGCAAATATAAAACTTGCAGTTAAATTTATCCAAAAAATTTTGGTTATAATAAGGCTAAGCCCAAAGAAAAAAAGCAAAAACACGACAATGTTAGTTCCACACCCTCTGGATATTCTGGAGTAGGATTTAACTTCTTCCAAAGACATATCAGCTCCATTTATAAAAGCATTTATTACTTTGTGTTCAGCTCCATGGAAACTTGGAGAAACTATAATTAGGGCAAGTAATAATGAAGTGACAGAAAAAATCAGATAATCATTTAAATTATATGTTATTACTTCACTTTCCGTCTCAGGGAAAAATAAAAATGAAATTATTTCAAAAATAATAGCTGCTATAGATAAGAGAACAATTGAAGTCGGAAGCATTTTAGCCATACTAAAAAGTCCATCAAATATGGGGATTTTCTCTAAAAATGATACCTTTTTTAAAAGCCTGTAAAATATTTTATCACTATTTTGCCAGTAATAAAGATTAGGCTGATTTTCTTTTCCCCTTTTAACTCTTACGGTATAATTTTCAGACACAAACCGTATTCCATTTTTATATGACATACCCCATATTCTCATCATAGCTACCTACCATTTAATATTTTATAACTAATAATAAAAGTATGCTACAATTTTAGTTATTTGGCAATAAAAATCTAATTACTCTTAAATTCTAATTGTATCATTTATATATATAACGCACAAAAGATTTTGCATTTTATTTTTGTGCGCTTATATTACCTAAAGCTCTTATCGCAAAAATCCAATTATTCATATGTCGTTTCATTTTTACGATTTATATAGTTGTATAATATACGTTGTTGATTATAAAGAGTTCATTTGATATAATTTTTAAAAATTAGCAATGAGCAATGAAGAGGACTCAAATGGATTTTATAAAATATTTAAATGACAGATATAATATAGATTTAAATGAACAGCAGCAGAAAGCTGTGCTTAATATTGAGGGACCCATATTACTACTTTCTGTACCGGGTGGGGGCAAAACAACTGTTATTGTGTCAAGGTGCGCTAATATGATCTTAAATCATAATATTGACCCTGAGAATATGCTTACTTTAACGTTTAGTAAAGCTTCTGCCATAGATATGGGCCAAAGATTTAAAAAGATATTTGGTGATGAAATCAAAAATAATGTAAACTTTTCAACAATACATAGTTTTTGCTATTCAGTATTGAGGACATATGCGAATAAGAGATGTGTAAGTTTTCCGACAATTATTGAGGATGAGAAAGCTCCCCTTTCAAAGAACCAGCTTTTAAAAAAATTCTATTTTGAGTTTAATGAAGAGTATATTAGTGATGATAAACTTGAGGAATTGTCAAACGCAATTTGCTATATAAAAAATATGATGTTAACTATTGAAGAAATAAATGAAAGTGACATTGACATTAAAAATATTATTGAAATATATAAAAGCTATGAAGAATATAAGCGTATAAATAATTATATAGATTTCGATGATATGCTTTCCATAACTCTAAAGTTATTTAAAAAGAATAATGAATTATTGAATTATTATAGAAGAAAGTATACTTATATAAATATTGATGAGTCGCAGGATACTTCCTATTTGCAGCATGAAATTATTAAAATTTTGGTAAGCCCACGGAATAACATTTTTATGGTAGGGGACGAGGATCAAAGTATTTACACATTCAGGGCAGCTTTTCCAAAAGCATTATTAAATTTTAAAGAGACATATCCGAAGGCACAAATATTTTTAATGGAAAGAAATTATCGTTCAACAAAAAGTATCGTGAATGCTGCTAACTTATTTATCAAATAAAATGAAGAGCGATATGATAAGAATATGTTCTCTCACAGGAACGACGGAGAAGATATTAATTTCAAGTGTTTAAAAGATAATGCTGAACAATATAAACATTTGATTTCGTTTTTTAAAAAGGAGCAATTATTATCAGATATTGCTATTCTATATAGAAATAATATATCTGCAATTCCTCTCGCTGATGAACTGGAAAGAAATAATATTCCTTTTTATATAAGAGAATATAAAATCAATTTTTTCAAGCATTGGGTTACTACTGATATTGTTTCGTTTATAAATTTATCCTTGAACCTGAATGACATAAATGCATTTGAAAAAATCTATTATAAAATGGATGCATTTTTATCTAAAGTAATGTTTGAATATATAGCAGCTTATTCAGACAGCAGTATAGATTTATTTGATAAATTATTGACATTCCCGGAGCTTACTGCAAAGACATATCATAAAATTAAAGATATAAAGAAAAATTTTATTAAGATGAAAAAACTAAGTCCACCCAAATTAATTGAGTTCATCGTAGATACTTTAGGTTATGGAGCATATTTAAAAAGGAAAAGCAAAGAGGGGGACTTTTCTTCCGATGGTCTTATGCAAATTGTAAATAGTTTAAAAAGTATATCAAAACATACGGAAAAAATTCATAAGTTTTTAAATAGACTTGATGAATTGCAGACTATAATGAATAATGCAAGATTCAACAAAGGAAAGAATGCAGTTATATTATCAACAATTCATTCCAGCAAAGGACTGGAATTTGATAAAGTGTTTTTGATAGATTTATATGATGGACAATTTCCTTCATTTAAGAATATAAAAGAGTACGAGGAAGGAAATAAAACATCCATGGAAGAAGAAGTGAGGCTTTTCTATGTTGGTGTTACAAGGGCAAAAAATTATTTGGAATTGCTTTCAGCAAAATGGTTAAATGACAAGCAAGTAAAGGCATCCAGATTTTTTGAATATTTGCTTCCCGAGTCCAAAAAAGAAATTCAAAAAGCAGAGTTTGGCTTAAGCAAATATCAATTTAAACAGGCTGTTAGTGAAGAGGATATTTGTGTTGATACGTTAGTACAGCATAAAAAATTTGGTGTTGGAACAATTCGTTTTATGAATTTTGATAAGGATTTATTAGATATAAATTTCGAGAAATCGGGATTGAGGACTTTTTCGCTAAAAGCTTGTCTTAAACGAAGATTAATACGTTTAGTTGATGATAAAAGTTCTACTGAATAAATCTGAATAATTCATATACTTTTTTGAAAATAATACTGGTGGTCTCCACATAGCCCTATTGTACACCAAGGAATGAGTAAATAATAATTGCTTAAAAAGAGAGAATTTACTATTTACTCATTCACCAATATAGCCATAATGGTACATTTTTAATAAACAAGAAGATATGAATAAATATTTTTCCTATTTATTAAGACAGGTAACCATTTATCTATAGTATCGTCCCAATAGTATACAAAAATTTTATCCGGATATATAGCTGCTAATTGTGTTATTAGGATAGACCCATTTTTCAACCATATATAAAGAAATTTACCGAATCCTGCACTCAAATCTTCCAGAAACGGTGGAGGTCGTAATGAAGATAATATTTCTACCGGGGGACGGGATGTGAGATCGATTCCATACGGTATTCTGTAGTCATAATATTGACTATACATAAATAAACACTTCCTTTCAATATTAATATATACACGATATTATGTTAACGACACAAAATGTATAAACAGAAATATTGAGTAGTTATATGCTGATTTGTATTTTTTAATAAACTACTATAAAAAATAGAAAAATTTGATAGAAAATCATAATAACATACGTAGTAATACATGAAAGGAGGCTGTCTAATGAGAATAAATAAGCAAATGGTAGACAGTTAAAATAATAAAACTGTTTATTATGAAAGGAGTATATTTTTATGGGAAGAAAAGAGAAGGATTATTAATTTTAGTGAATTTCCTTAAATATTTCGTCTACTTTATTGATGTATTAATCTTCTTTTCTGATTTTCAGATAAGCTGTTGGAAACCCTGTTATACTATTAAGAAAATAATTAAGTTAGTAAGATTTGACACAAGTGGTTATAGGGCAGTTAAAAAACTTATAGAAGTTGGGAGGTGTTTCTGATTGAATTATGCAAATGGAAATAAATTAATTGTTCTTTCCACCGGTTGCATAGTACATGATGTTTTTTTGTGTAGCTTCGCTCCTTGGAACAGTTGCTGCAATTTCTCCATTATATAAAACCAAAGTTCGGTCACAAAGTCCCAATACTTCATTAATATCAGAAGATATTAATATAATTGATGCTCCCTTTCTTACCA
>CAYYEC010000266.1:0-5975 GCA_964470745.1 uncultured Eubacteriales bacterium
AACTCGCGACTTTCACCTTGGCAAGGTGACACTCTACCACTGAGTTAAACCCGCACCTTTGGTGCCCAGAGCCGGAATCGAACCAGCGACACGAGGATTTTCAGTCCTCTGCTCTACCGACTGAGCTATCTGGGCAAATATGGCGACCCGGAAGGGGCTCGAACCCTCGACCTCCAGCGTGACAGGCTGGCATTCTAACCAACTGAACTACCGGGCCAATTTATTAGACTAAGATTGAAACTGAGTTCAAATTCCTAATCTTAATCTGTTCTGGCTTTACCATAAATATTGGTGGGCACAATAGGGCTCGAACCTATGACCCCCTGCTTGTAAGGCAGGTGCTCTCCCAGCTGAGCTATGCGCCCCCAACCATTGTCTCCCCGAGAGACAATAACTAGTATACAAAAATTATATTTGGTTGTCAATATATATTTTATAAATTTTTTTATTTATTTTCAGCCTCATCAATAAGCTGTAATAACTGCTCTTTAGAAAATTTATATTTATTATTACAAAAATGACATTGTAACTCTGCCTGCTGCTGACTTTCAATAATGTCCAATATTTCTTTTTTACCAAGACTCACTAAATTTTTTTCCATTCTTTCAATGGAACAATTACATAAATTTCTACATTCATTCTTGTTTGAAATTTTTAATTCTTTTTCACCAAGAATTATCTCCAGTATATCTTCTGGAGTCTTGCCTTGACTTAATAACATTGTAATAGGCGGTAAATCCCCAATTTTCCCCTCCAAAAAATCTATGATTTCTTCATCTGCCCCAGGTAAAAGTTGTATTATAAATCCCCCGGCATTAAGTATACTTTCATCTTTATCTACAAGAACACCTAGCGCCACAATAGTGGGAATTTGCTCCGAATTTGCATAGTAGTAGGCGATATCTTCTGCAATCTCTCCAGAAATTAACTTAACATATCCAATATATGGTTCTTTTAATCCTAAATCCTTAATAACATTCATATATCCATTACTACCAACAGCTGCAGCTATATCAAATTTACCAATACTATTTAAAGGTAAATATACTTGAGGATTGTGAACGTATCCCCTTACGTTCGATTTTGAATCAGTGACTACAACTATACCACCTAAAGGTCCATCTCCTTTAATTTGAATTGTTATAGTATCTTTTTCTCCTTTTAACGTCCTAGACATTAAAGATGCAGCTGTCATAGTCCTCCCTAATGCTACTGCAGATACAGGAGACATACTGTGAATTTTCTTAGCTTCTTTAACCATTTCAGTGGTTCTTGATACAAATGCTCTTACCATCCCTTTAGCAGCCGTAGCGCTTAATATATAGTCTTCCATAATATACTCCCTTCAAAGGTAAATAGTTCTACATTTAATTTATAATATACTAAATTTTTTCACTAAACAGACGCACATCATATGCTTTAAAAAAACCCCAGTATATTTTATATACTGAGGTTTTCACTGGTTAAACCGCTTTATGTTAAAGTTTCATAAAACATATATTAGTCAACTTTTGTTACATTTGCAGCCTGAGGACCTTTTGATCCTTCAATTACTTCAAATTCAACTTCTAGACCTTCTTCCAGTGTCTTAAATCCGTCCATAGCAATGGCTGAAAAATGAACAAATACATCATTTGCTCCATCTCTTTCAATAAATCCAAAACCCTTTTCAGCACTAAACCATTTTACTCTTCCTCTTTCCATTACAAATCCTCCTGAAAAAATACTTCGGTTAGCTGTACTTATTTACCCAACTAAACCTTTACTAGTGTAACACAAAGATGCACAATTTGTCAATCTTATCTAAATTATTATTGTGTATATATTATATTATTATCCTATTACTAGTCTTTTGATACAACGAAAAAAATTCTTTCACTATCTTCTTTAGGCTTTTTCATGGATAATTCATCATACATGGCTTTTACCACCAAGCCCGATTTCTCCAGTGCTTCAAGGATTTCTCCAGTCTCAAATGATCTCTCTACATGAATTTCATCATGTCGTTGATAACATCCTTCATCTTTTACAAAAAAGGTTAAATCAAATTCACAAATTTTATCATTTCTATCATAATTATTTTCCCATATATACGTAATTTCTTCTCCAACCTCATAAAAAATATTATTGGCTAGAGTATTTTCAAACTTATATCTTGAATTAATATCAAATATAAATAATCCACCTGGGTTTAAATAATTATTTACCAATCTAAATACGCTATAGAGTTCTTCGTCCTCCAATATATAATTTATGCTATCCATAAGACACAATACAACATCTACAGTTCCATATAATTCGAATTCAGTCATGCTTTGATTTAGATAAAGTATATTTAATCCTTCTCCCACAGATTTTTCCTTAGCACAGGATAACATATCCTCAGAAATATCCAGTCCTATCATATCGTATCCCCTTTTGGACATCTCAATAGTTAAGCTTCCTGTGCCGCAGCCTAGATCTAAAAGCAGCCCAGGATTTAATCTATTTTTTTTTAATATTTCTTCAATGAAATCAGCCCATTTTGAATAATCAACATCGTACATTAATTTATCATATAAATATGCAAAATCTGAATAAATAACCTCCAACCCCCAATAAAATATCATTAATTTGCCTTTTTATTTCTCCTCAAGCTGCATCAATTTTTTCTTTTTTGTAACCAATCCACCAATTCTTCCGGTTTCTTTAGCAGTAAGGCTCTTCCAACCCAATTTTTTTACCTTTTCAAATAATCCTAATTCTTTCATAACCTCATATTTTAAGCTCTCTAAATTATTTTCCATCTAATACTACCTCCATTTCTTATGAAAACCAATTTTGTTAAAAATTCAATAACATATTATACTGGTAGTATTAAACATAAAAATCTAATTTATACACCTATATTTATAATTTACTTACTTATTTGTTCCTTAATTATTTCTATTGCTCTATTTAATTGGCTGTCTTCTTCTCTAGGTATCTCCGAAATAGATACATTTTGATATTTTTCGTCAAGCTTAACTTCCTCATTAGGCTGAATTCCTATACCCTGAATGCATACACCGGAAGGCGTAAAATATCTAGCAATAGTAACTTTTAATCCTGACCCGTCTTCTAATGGTAATACAGCTTGAACTACTCCTTTTCCAAATGTTCTGGTACCAACTAAAGTAGCCTTATTATGATCTTTAAGAGCACCTGCAAGTATCTCTGATGCACTGGCACTATTTCCATTGACTAATAAGCTCATAGGTAAATTTAGCTCTTTAGCATCTGATTTTTTTTCATCACGTTTTTTGTTTTTATCTTCAGTATAAACTATCAAACCCTCAGGTATTAACCTATCTACAATTTTAACAACCTCGTAATAATCTCCACCAGGATTTCCTCTTACATCGATAATCAGTCCCTTAATACCTTTATTTTGTAGCTGTTTAAGATGTTCTTCAAAATTTTTTGCTATATCATTGTCAAACATTTTTATTTTTATATAACCAATATTATCTGATAAAACCTCACTGCTAATATTTACAACATTTATTTTTTTACGAGTAATATTGAAATCAATCGATTTCCCTTCTGAAGGTCTAAAAACAGTAATCTTAACTTTTGTGTTCTCAACCCCCTTTATCATCTTAATAATTAAATTTTCATCTCTAATTGCAGTAACATCTTTGTCATCAACCTTTAAAATTTTATCACCTTTAATCATTCCCACCTCTTTAGCAGGTGAATCCTCAAATGGCTCAACTATTGTTAAAAGACCATCTTTATCTACTGTAATCAAAACACCTATTCCTACATAGCTACCTTCTGATGCTTCCATAAATTTAGCCATTTGTTCCTTACTAAAGTAGACTGTATATGGATCTTCCAGTGAATAAGCCATCCCAGATATTGCACCTTCCAGAAGCTTATTTTCATCTACACTCTCATAGTATTTACTTTCTAATATATTCTTAATTTTATTAAATTTTTCAACATTATCCAAATTCACCTTATCAGAATCAAAGCTAATTTTATATCTATTATCACTATCCCAGGTATAAAAAATATATCCTGCAATGGCAAATGAAATAATAGCTGTTACTAATACTAATGAAATAAGTCCTATTACTATTCCTGTTTTTTTCAAATTAAAACACTCCCTTTATAATTATATATATGTTTTCCAATAAACCTTTTACATTACTAACTCAAATATTGCAACATATATAGTATAAATATATGTAAGCTCTATGATATATATTTAAAGAAATAAAAATTTATTGCATTTAATTTCTCAACAATAAACCCGGATTCTATCCGGGCTTATTATTCAGAAATTAAAAATATTATTTATTTTGAACTTAAATATCCTTTTAAAGGATCTGTAGCTTTTCCATTTACTCTGACTTCAAAATGTAGATGCGGCCCTGTTGCCCAACCTGTACTACCTATTTTTGCAATTTCCTGCCCAGCCTTTACTTTGTCACCAAGCTTAACTAGTGTCTTACTGGAATGAGCATAGAGAGTTGTAATCCCACCTCCATGATCAACAATAAGCGTATTTCCATACCCACTTTGCCATCCGGCAAAAATAATAGTTCCGCTATTGGCTGCTACAATGGATTTACCTCGAGAAGCACCTATATCAATACCTGAATGGAATTTCCAAGTCTTAAATATTGGGTGTATCCTATTTCCGAAATATGAAGAGACAGAATAAGAACTTGGAACAGGCCAGGTCATTGTACCTCCAGCATATTTGCCGCTGCTACTTTGCAAATTTTTTATCAAATTAGAAATTTCTTCTGATTGCTTTATTAGCTTATCTTCCTGCTCTTCGTACCATTTCAGCTTCGAATAACTGTTACTGATTCTTTCTTCCACCTGCGCTCTTGAAACATTTAATGTGTCTATAGCTACCTTTTTTTCTTGTGCTTCTTTCTTGACTTTATCCTGTTCATCTTCCTTAGTAGCTTTTATAAATTCCATTTCCTCTTTTGCTACTGCAATAGATCTTATTAATTCATTATCCTTTTGTCCAATCAATGTTATAACTTTTAATCTCTTAAGAAAGTCATTAATATCTCTTGAATTAACCAAAGTCTCTAAAAAATTAACCTTTGAATTTTTATATAAAACTCTTAATCTTTTTTTAAAAGTTTCTCTCTGTTCATTATACCTTTTTTCAGCCTCAGCTATAGAATTTTGAGCACCTTCAATTTCTTCTTCTAATTTATTTACTTCTTCTATAAGTGATTTATAATCTTCACTGTTTTGAGTAATTTGATTTAACAACTTTTCTTTTTCAGCTTTAGTATTTTCTAAATTATCCTTCTCATTCTTCTTTTTTGTATCAATACTGTTAATCTGACTTTGAATGGATCGCTTTTTACTCGTAGCATCATCTATTTGATCAGCAAACACTTGAATTGAAGTTAAAGTAGTCATTAAAAATATTAGAATTATTACTAAAACCCTATTAGTCATTATTAAATCCTCCAGATAATCATAAGTAATTCTTTTATCTATATGTTTAGCATAAAACTCTTTACATTTTTTTAATATAATAAGAGCAAAATCATACACCTAGAACTATATAACGCATAAATACAATAATACTCCATATAATATAATAAGCGCGCTATATATTCCCATTATTTTCTATGCTTTTAAATATTTTCTAATAGAAATTATACTTCCAACACTACCCATTATAACACCTATTATAGAATAAATCATTATAATTTGGAAGCCCATTTCATTTAATTTTCTAAATTTTATAAAACTTGAGCTTATATATACAAAATCTTTACTAAGCTTAGCTTCAATTGCGTTATATCCATAACTTACTAAAATAAAAGCTATTCCTGCTCCAATTAGTCCAATTAATATTCCTTCTATTATAAATGGCCAACGTATGAACCAATCCGTTGCACCAATATACTTCATAATAACTATTTCTCTTTTTCTAGCAAATACTGTTAATTTGATTGTGTTTGCAA
>CAYYEC010000267.1:0-4657 GCA_964470745.1 uncultured Eubacteriales bacterium
CATAAATTCTTTCTCCAGCTTTCATTTGTTCTTCCTGCTTTGGATTCACTGGAATCACTATAGCTTGATATGGGGCTACTGATACAGGCCAGATAATTCCGTTTTCATCATGATTCTGCTCAATAATTGCAGCCATGGTTCTATTTATTCCAATACCATAACATCCCATAATCATAGGCTTTTCTTTTCCATTTTCATCTAAGAACACACAGTTTAATGCTTCACTATATTTTGTTCCCAATTTGAATATATGTCCAACTTCTATGCCATGTGCCACTTTGACTCTTCCGTCACATTTTGGACATAAGTCTCCTTCAACAATATTTCTTATATCCTTTATACTAGTTCCTTTAAAATCTCTTCCAATATTTACGTTTTTCAAATGATAACCTGTTTCATTCGCACCAACTATAAAGTTTTTCATACAGGCAACTTCAGGATCCACTACTATTTCAATTTTAAGACCAATTGGACCTGCAAATCCTACTTCAGCTCCAGTTATACTTTTAACTGTTTCACTATCTGCCATATCCAATTCAATACAACCTAAATGGTTTTGCAGCTTTGTTTCATTTAGCTCTCTATCACCTCTTACTACAGCAGCAACAATTTTATCATCTGCTTTATATAATAAGGTTTTAGCAAATTCTTTAGCGGAACATTCAAAGAACTTTGTTAAATCTTCAATTGTCTTAACATCTGGAGTTTCAACTTTTCCAAGTGGTAAAAGGCTCTCACAGGCTTCAGCCACGCCTTCTTCTCTACAATTTTCTGCAACACATTCAGCTTTCTCATCATTTGCAGCAAAGCCGCAGGATTCACAAAAAGCTATAACGGCTTCTCCTATTTCCGATTTTACCATAAATTCCTGTGAACCGGAGCCCCCCATAGCTCCAGTATCAGCATCTACAGGTATATAATCCAGACCACATCTGTCAAAAATCCTGCAATAAGCTTCATACATTTTTTGATAGGAAATATCCAATCCTTCCTGGTCCCTATCAAAGCTATATGCATCCTTCATAACAAACTCCCTTGATCTCATAACCCCAAATCTAGGTCTTCTTTCATCTCTATATTTGGTTTGTATTTGATATAACGTTAGTGGCAATGATCTGTATGATCTGGTTTCATTTTTCACTGTTTCAGTAAATATTTCCTCATGTGTTGGACCAAGACAAAAATCTCTACCATGACGATCCTGCAATCTAAACATTTCAGGCCCAAAAACATCCCATCTTCCTGAAGCCTGATAAGCTTCCGCAGGAAGAACAGCCGACATTATCAATTCCTGGGCACCGGCTCTATCCATTTCTTCCCTTACTATTTGTTCTATTTTTCTAAAGGTTCTATACCCTAAAGGTAAAAAAGAATATATACCTGAAGCTAATTTTCTCATAAGTCCTGCCCTTAGCATAAACTTATGACTTGCAATCTCAGCCTCTGCCGGTATTTCTCTTAGAGTTGGAATAAACATTTGTGAAACTTTCATTAAAACTACCTCCTAAATAATCTATGTATTTTTAAATTATATATAAAAATAAAAAAACCGCCCTCAAATATTAAGGGACGGATATTCCGTGGTACCACCCAAATTGGCATAAAGATAATCTAATTAAAATACTTCAATATACAATGGTATTATAAGAAGTTCATCATTATAGCCCAGCTTGAGAGCTTTTATCGGAGCTTAACCCGGCAATCTCATCAACTGCATCTCAGGGGTGGGATGAAAATCACTGTTTAGAGACTTCTCAGCTAATGGTCTCACTCTCTTAAAACATTACCTTTCTTATTCCCTTCATAGATTAATATTTTGTTATATTTAATATAATATACTGCGGTTTTTATGTCAAGGCTTATAGTTTTTAGATTCCTGCCACTATATTAAGGATTATTAAGTGTTATAACTATATATTATTTCTTTTTTATTCCCTCTCACTATTATTTTTTAAAATCTATGTTATAATATTAGTCGATATGTAAAGAAGTGTTGTGTTTATTAAAAAACCTCTAAATTATAAGGAGTTGATATAATTTTGAAAAAAATATTTGTATTGCTGGTACTAGTTATTTTAATTTCTGGATGTACTACTACAAATAAAACAGTTGATAAAAATTTAGATACAAGTAATCAGACTGGGACCTTGCAGGAAAAAATTAAAGCTCTAGAAACTGAACTTGAGCAAATGAAACTTCTAGTAGATAATAGCAAGTATGAAAAAGATGTATTTCCTATCTTAAGTAATTTATCGCTGGATTTTGTCAGGGCACATACTGATGGAAATATTGAAGAAATAAAAAAATTAGTATCTTCAGAAATAAAAATATCAGAAAAAGAAGATACAATTTTTGGTATTACTAGCATTGATAATACGGAATTAGAGTGGATTTTACATAACAAAAACGATTCAGAAAGATATCAAGACATGGTAATTCAAGGGTATGGTTTTGATAGTAATAAAAATGTATTTGTAATACATATTAGAGAATTTTACAAGGATTCAAATGGAAACATCTCAATTCCGCCGACGTTTTTGAACTTGTATTTTAAAAAAATTGATAACACCTGGAAAATAATAAATTTTGAATTCGATGTTTAGGGATGGTACTATGAAGATTGGAATAGGACAAGATAGTCATAGATTTGATTTTGAGATAGAAAATAAAAAGTTAATTCTTGGTGGAGTGATTTTTGAAAACCATGCTCCACTATTAGGAAATAGTGATGCAGATGTTATTTTACATTCAATAACCAATGCGGTTTCTGGTGTTACCTGCGAAAATATACTAGGTAAAATTGCAGACAAAATGTGCTTGGAAGAAGGAATAACAGATAGCAGCATTTATTTAAAAGAAGCATTAAAATATCTGGGAGACAATAGAATAGTTCATTTATCAATTTCAATAGAATGTTCTACACCTAAAATATCTCCTAAGATACCCGAAATAAGAGAAAGCCTGTCAAAGCTGCTTGATTTACCCGGTACATCAATAGGCATAACTGCTACCACAGGAGAAGGTTTAACACAATTTGGCCAAGGTTTGGGAATTCAGGTTTTTAGTTGTATTACAGTAGACAAAATTTGAAAATTGCTTTATAAAATCTTATCATATAGAAAGTGAGTTTACATATGAATGAAAATGACTTTAAAAACAAAAAAATTTCCATTATTGGTCTTGGACTTATCGGAGGCTCCCTTGCAAAGATCTTTATTGACAAACTTGGAATAAATGATATCACCGCCATAAATCGAAGCAGCAAATCTTTGGATCAAGCTATAAAGGAAGGTACTATTACCCGGGGATTTCATGAAATAAATGAGTATGTATGGAATTCCGATATAATATTTATTTGTACCCCTGTAGGCTTGACAAAAAAGTATATTAATTTTTTATCAGATAAAGTAAGTCCACAGTGCATAATTACTGATGTAGGGAGCACCAAATCAGAAATAATCGATTTTGTTAATTCTATGGAAAATCCACCCTGCTTTATTGGAGGGCATCCTATGGCAGGAAGTGAAAAAACTGGATACACTGCCAGTTACAGCCATCTTTTTGAAAATGCCTTTTATATTTTATCACATTGTAAGACAACAACTACAGAGGCTATGGAAACAATGACTTCATTGGTTAAGTCTATTGGTGCTATACCAGTTGAAATTGATGGTATAGCACATGATAATGTCACAGCTAGTATTAGCCATGTACCTCATATATTAGCTTCTTCTTTAGTTAATATGGTAAAAAAATTAGATTCCAGTAGTGGTAAAATGCAATTACTTGCCGCAGGTGGTTTTAAAGATATAACGAGAATTGCATCTTCTAGCCCTGAGATGTGGGAAAATATAGTTCTAAGTAACAAAGAACAGGTTCAATTAATCCTGACTGAGTATATTAATGAAATTAATTCATTTAAAAGTATGCTAGACAAAGAAGATTCACAAAGTATCTATAACTTTTTTGAAACAGCCAAGAACTATAGAAACTCTTTTCACAATGTAAAGAAAAGTCTAATTTCACAAAGTTTTGAGATAGTAGCTGACGTTATAGATGAGCCTGGAATAATAGGAGAAATTGCAACGATTCTGGGCGATAACTCCATTAACATAAAAAATATAAATGTTTCAAATAATAGAGAGTTTGAACTCGGGTGCCTAAAAATATCTCTGTCAAATCAGGAAAGTGCTCATAAAGCTTATGATTTATTGAAACAAGAAGGATATACCGTATATAAAAATTTCTAGAGAATCCATAAAAAAGTAATCCTATAGATTTTGCGTAAATGATTTTACATATTATAGATGTCGAACTTTAGAAATAAATTTTAAAATGTAGTTCGACATCTATATTATCTAACGCCTAACTTTTATGATAAATTTAACTTTATTGTTCGTTATCTATAATTTACTTTACGCAAAATCTACACCTATAAAACTAATTAAACTAACAAATACCATTATTAATTTAATGTAGAATCATTTGTGCGTTTAATATAGCTAATCAAACAACCAGTTAGGATTACTTTTTTTATAGTTATTATTAAAAAATTCCTTTCGATTTTTCTGGCCGCACGTTATCTCTCCAAGCAAAATCCCCACGCGCTACCCCGTTTATCAAAACTTCGGCAGTCGCAATGTTAGTAGCAAAAGGG
>CAYYEC010000267.1:4667-5948 GCA_964470745.1 uncultured Eubacteriales bacterium
ATATCACAAGAGCTAAAAATCGAAATCTTGCTGTATGAATATGCATCCTCTATTGAATGGTCTAGAAAGAAAATAACTAAGTCCATTTCATTGTAAGCAACTCTTGCCGCTATTTGTTCTTCACCAAGAACTCCAGAGGAAAATAGACGTATATTCAATCCAGTAGATTCTATAATAGCTGGACCTGTATTTCCTGTAGAATATAAATCGTGTTTCTCCAAAATACCCTTGTATGCAATGCAAAAAGCGTCCATTAATTCTTTTTTATTATCATGAGATATTAAAGCAATATTCATTTATATCATTTCCCACTATTTTTTACTTTTCTTATTGGTATATTTGCAACTAAAGCAGGTACTACTCCTCCGCCTTCGTCACTTTCAGTTTTTGTTAGCTGTATATCAAGAGCTTCTTCATCAATGTCCATATAATTTTGGATAACTTTTATTATTTCTCCCTTAACCATTTCAAGGAATTGAGGTGAAACATTAGCCCTATCATGAATAAGAACTAGTTTCAGTCTTTCTTTTGCAACATCCTTGGATGTTTTCGATTTCCCAAATCTTAGTAAATCTAGTAGCATAATACCCCCCCTTTAAGTGGTTTTTAATCCGAAAAGCTTTTTGATCTTAAACAAGAATCCATCATCTGATTCAATATCAATAATAGGCACATTTTCTCCCATAATTCTCTTGGTTATATTTCTATATGACTGACCAGCGGTAGACTTGGAATCGTTTACTGCCGGCTCACCACGATTAGTAGATACAATAATATTTTCATCATCCGGTACTACACCGATAAGCTCTATAGCTAAAATATCAATGATATCGTCAATATTCATCATATCTCCACGTTTAACCATTTCAGGTCTAACTCTATTTACTAACAGTTTTGGATTTCTAAGTTCATTTGCTTCCAGTAGTCCTATTATTCTATCTGCATCTCTTACTGCAGAAACTTCTGGTGTTGTAATTACAATAGCTCTGTCAGCACCTGCAATAGCATTCTTAAAGCCTTGTTCTATGCCAGCTGGACAGTCTATAATTATATAATCAAATTCTTTTCTTAATTCATCACATAAATTGATCATTTGTTCCGGACTTACAGCTGATTTGTCTCTGGTTTGGGCTGCCGGCAGCAAAAATAACCCTTCATAACGCTTATCCTTTATTAAGGCTTGCTTAGTCCTACATGCTCCTTCAACAACATCAACTAAATCATATACTATTCTATTTTCCAAACCTAAAACTACGTCAAGATTCCTTAGGCCGATATCTG
>CAYYEC010000268.1:0-5915 GCA_964470745.1 uncultured Eubacteriales bacterium
GTCCATCCCGGCTCTGGTTCAGGAACACCGGCTTTTTGGAATAATTCAGGATCATATGACACATTCATGGCATTGGTACCCAGATTGACAGCATATAGATTACCATTTATCCTACCGCCGGAATAGCTGTTTTCAGCTGCATCCTGCAGATCCAGTCTGTTGTCTTTTACATAATCATTCAAGTTCAGCATCAGACCTCTTTCTGCATATTGCTTTAGATAGGCATAATCCTGCTGAAGGACGTCCGGAAGATTATTACCGGCAGCCTGAGCTGCGACCTTTTCCCAGTAACCATCCCAGCCAGAAAATTCCGGTTCTATGGTTACATTAGGATTGCTTTTCTGATACATTTCAATAACCTTTAAAGTTCGATCATGGCGATTTTGAGAGCCCCACCACATTATTCTTAATGTGGCTTTTTTAGCAGGTTCTTCTACCTTTTTTGCTTCTTCTGTTTGCTTTCCAGCAGATTCACTTTTTCCGTTGCCTTTTGACACACATCCTGAAAACAAAACAGACATGCAGAACAGCGCGGTCAATATCAGTGCTACAGTTTTTTTCATTCGAACACACTCCCTATCATTTTTTTATTTATTTTACACATTTATATTGTATATATTTTTTAGCGTTGCAGGAATCAAAAAAACCGAGGCCTTCGTGTAAAAATCCGACTTTAGCGACCGAATTACAGTATAATCTGTTCAAATTTATCTATTCAAACATTTGCTTATATTCTGTTGGCGTATATCCAGTATATTTTTTAAAAATACAGGCAAAGTATTGTGGGTTATTGCCACAACCTACCTGTTCTGCAATCTCATAAATTTTAATGTCTTTTTCATGCCGCATTAACTTTTTTGCTTTTTCCATCCTTATTGTTTTTACATACTGGCAGAAATTCTCATTTAATTCCTTTTTAAAAATTCTGCTCAGATAATCTTCATTCATGTAAAGAACTTCTTTTGCCATCCATGACAGAGACAATTGTTCATTTTTAATATTCTCGTCTATATATTTCAACATACATTTAACCAGCGGGCTTACCTTTCTCGTATTATATCCGGAACTGATTTTAGTAAGGTCTTTTAGCAATTTCTTCTCACCTTCTCTTAAAAAGAATCCCCTTATTTCTTCCGGAACTTTTTCCAGATTACGTTTAATACTATTAAGTAGTTCTTCCTGTTCTTTTATTTCAATTAATTCAGAAATAACCTTTTCCAATACATCAGCAATTTCATTTTCATCTGCAGGTTTTAATAAATAGTACTTTACACCATACTGCATTGCCTTGCTTGCAAAATCAAACTCTCCATAACCTGATAAGATAATAAAAATAATATTGGGAAATTGTTCTTTTGCTTTTTCAATGAGCTGCAGCCCATTCAATCCCGGCATTTTAATATCTGTCATGACGATATCAGGTTCTTCTAAAGATATCATTTCATAGCCTTCCAAGCCATTTTTCGCTTGCTGCACACTAATATCAAACTTTTCCCAGTCAACCATTGCAGATATCCCGTCCCGAATAATTCTTTCATCATCTACAATTAACAGCTTATACATGCTTTCCCCTCCTTACATACGGCAGACAAACACTTACTACTGTTCCTTTACCTACCGTACTATTAATACACAGTCCATATTGTTCTCCAAATATCATTTTTATCCTTTCATCAATGTTTCTCAATCCAATTCCCGAACCTTTGGTCTGGATTTCATTATTCTTCAGTTTTGTAAGAAAATCCTGTTCTATTCCGGGACCGTTATCTTCTATAAGAAATTCAATCAAATCAGTATGTAATATGGTTTTAACGTTTATAATACAGACTCCTGGCAGTTGTTCAAGCCCATAATTTATAGAATTTTCCACAATAGGCTGCAGTGTAAGTTTTGCAATCATACAATCTCTTACTGTTTCATCAACTAGTATATTAAATTCCAGTCGTTCTTCATATCGTATTTTTTGAATAGCAATGTAATCTTCTAATAACTTTGCCTCTTCACCAATAGTCATTACATAGTTTTGCTTACTGATGGAATTTCTTAAGAGATTCCCGAGGGATTTAACCATCATGGCAATTCCGAATTGTTTATTCAGCTTCGCCAGCCAGTGAATAGAATCAAGGGTATTGTATAGGAAATGAGGATTGATTTGAGCATGCAGCGCTTTTAATTCCGATTCTTTTATCATAATTTGCTTAGTATAGTTCTCATGAATCAAAGTATTTATCTTCTCTACCATCAATGTAAAATCATACTCCAAACTGCTCACTTCATCTTTCTTACTTTCCGACCAAGTGCTTACTGTTTGAATTTCTTCAAACTTTCCATTCTCTACTTTTTTCATTTCTTCCGACAACCCTTCAAGGGGTCGGGTAATACCTCGCGCAAAATTAATGCCCAGATATTGTACCACTATAAAAATACAAAAATACAATACCATCATAATAACCCTGATATTCGATGTCTGTTTTGAAATACTTTTATAAGGTATAATATTTAAATAAGTCCAGTTTGTATAATCAGAAACCGTATATGCTATCAGAAATTTGTTCCCATGGAATTTTGTAATAATATATCCCTGTTTTTGGCCCACTGGCAGAGATAATTGATCTATTTCAATTTTATCATTTCCTCCAAAAACAATTCTATTTCCTGATAGGATCATAATGTTAGAGTCATATTTTGAAGGCAAACCGTAAAACCAGTCAATTAACTTTTCAGGATTAAGTCTAATCATCAGCGTACCGAGAGATTCCAGTGACAAGCTAGGGATAGCGCGTATAACCCTGGCGGAAACAATTGTCTTATCTTCATCAAAAGGCTCAAACCATAAATCCCTGCCTTCTGCAGCTCCAGCCCTTTTTCTTATATCCTCAAATCTTGAGCTGCTTAATTGATAATTATCTATTCCACCTTCGTATTCATGTCCGTTTGTATCAATAACTTTTATCGAAAATATATATTTCTCAGATAAAGCCCAGGCCAACAGTTTATCATTTAGCTTTTGTCCTGTCTCAAATCTGTTATACAAAGAAAGATCGTTATTTATAATAGCCAAATAATCTTGAACTTCTTTATTTGAAATGATATTGTGTGATAGTTTACTAACTTGCTTTAATTTATTTTCTACATTAATTGTAAACATCTTAAGTACTTCTGTTGCTTCATCATATAGCTGCTCATCATATGTATAAAAGGATAATTGGAGTGATATTATACTTATTAGGCTTAAAATAAGTGTTTCTGCTAGAAGTATGATAAATAATTTATTCTTGATTCTTAGGTTCCTATAAAAATTTCTCATAAGCCTCACCATTCGTAAAATATTTGAATAATTCTATTTTAACATAATACGAATTATTTAGCATTAACACTTTTTTCATTTATCATCCAGACTTTTATATCAGAATAAATTATCACCCAGGGGAATTATATACCCTATTCCTCTCACAGTATCAATAATCTTCACACAGAATTTTTGATCAATCTTGCTCCTCAAATATCTTATGTAAACATCAACAGTATTAGTTTCTCCATAGTAATCATATCCCCACACATTTTCAATTATCTGATCTCTTGTTAAAACTTGTCCTCTATTTTCAAGTAGATATTGAAGCAATTCATGTTCTTTTTTTGTTAAGCTTATATTTTGAGTTTTGAATTTTACTTCATGACTTTTTTTATTTAATAATAATCCTTTATATTCCAGACAGTCTTGATTATTAATAGTATTCTGATTTTTCTTTCTTTTTAATGCAACTCTTATTCTAGCCAGTAATTCTTCTATTGCAAATGGTTTTGTCATATAATCATCTGCTCCACTATCAAGACCGGTAACTTTATCTGATACATCGTCTTTAGCAGTTAACATAATAATAGGAGTTTGGATACATTGTCTTAAGCGTCTACATACTTCTATACCACTTAAACTAGGTAACATAATATCAAGCAGGATCAAATCTATGTCGTCTTTTTTTCCTTTCTCATATCCATCAATCCCATCAAAAGCCGTTTCAACTTCATAGCCTTCATGCTTTAACTCAAGTTCTAAAAATCTTGAAATTTTTATTTCATCCTCTACAATTAAAACTTTATTTGACAATATACACAACCCCTTATTTTAACGGCCTCCAAATATTTTATAAAACTATTCTAAATTCGCTTCCTTCGCCTAATTTACTTCTAACAATAATTTTCCCATTGTGGCCTTTTACAATAGCTTTTGCTATTGATAAACCTAAACCGTGACCACCTGTTTCTCTGTTTCTGGATTTATCTGCACGATAGAATCTATTAAATATATTTGGTAAATCCTTTTTATCTATTCCAGCTCCAGTATCCTTAATACTTAATATAACTTTGTCCTGATACTTTTTTAGTGCAATATATATTTTCCCCGTTGGCGGAGTATACTTTATTGCATTATCAATAAAAATACGCAATACCTGCTTTATTTTCATCTTATCTACAAAAAGACTTATGTTTTGTTCAAGGTCAGAAACGATTTCATGATGTCTATCTATTATTTCGGTATCTTTTATTATTTCTTCAAGTAAATTATCCAGCCTCGTATCTTCCTTTTCATATTGAAGAGTTTGGTTATCGTGTCTTGCAAGAAACAAAAGATTTTCAATTAATAATTTCATATTCTCTGATTCATTTTTAATTGCATCTATAGATTCATTAAGTACTTCCGTATCTTCTTTTCCCCATCGCCCAAGCATATTGGCATATCCACCAATAACTGCAACTGGTGTCCTTAATTCATGAGAAACATTTGAAACAAACTTTTTCTGTTTGGATATATCTTTGTTAAGCCTGTCCAGCATTTCATTAAGTGTTATTGCAAGGTCTTTTAGCTCATATTTTACATTATCTACATTTATTCTCGAATCTAAATTATTTAATGAAATACTTTTAGCAGTTGTATTTATTTCATATATAGGCTTTAAATACTTCCTTGTTTTTAAAGTTCCAAGAATCCAAAATATTAAAAATCCAAAAGTCTGTACACAAGCTACACTGCCTGCAACTAGTATTATTAAATCCAACCATATTCTTTGTGGAACTGAAATCAAAATTATTTTTCTATGAGTATTATTATAATAATTGTACGAATAACTTTTGACAGGCAATTCCATATAAACAGCAACGTATTTTATGTAATCAGGAACACTACTCCCAGGCATTTTATTTATAGCAAAACTATCATTCTTAAAAAGATTCTTTTTATTTGTCTCGAAATCAATAGTTTGCACCAATACACTATATCCTGTTTTTTCTTTTATGTCATTCAGGTAATCTCTTAAATCTTCTTTTGCAATTGAATCTGTTTTTATTTTATATACATATTGTTCTAATTCAAAATTAGTATTATAATATGTCCACACAATTCCGCCAAAAATGCTTCCAATCAAAACAAATATAGAGACAATTATATATAGAATCAAAAAATTAATAGTAATTGCTTTACGAATTGAAGACCTGAAACTATCTATTATAATCCTGAATATCTTACGAAAAAAATTAAGCACAATGGCAAGTATTCTTAATAATGTATCCATTTCTTCACCTATTCCCTATTCAACAGTAACTTCATTAAAACCATCTTCTTTTTCTATAACTACTGGTTCATTTAAATTATCTATAGCCATGAACTTTTCTTCTTTTTTTTCAGGTAAAAGTTCTTCTTCATTCCTACTTGTCAAAATATTTTCTTGTTGCTTTCTTTCTATAATGTTAAATACTTTTCTCTTTTTAAATGTAAAGTCTTCAGTCTTTGGATTTTTTATAAATAAATCGCAACCCGAAAGCAATATTATACAAAAAATAACTATGAATAAGGTTACTACGCTTTCTCCTTTGCTTGCAGCAGCAGCAATAACCCAAAATAGTATTATAGAAATATATAT
>CAYYEC010000269.1:0-5883 GCA_964470745.1 uncultured Eubacteriales bacterium
ATCTATACCTCGGTCAATAAGGAGATCCAGGAGGCGGCACTGAGAAGCCTGCGGACCCATCTTCCGCTGATGGACACCCAACTCAACGGGCTGGAGGGAAGAGCTGATATTTTGGGTATGGGCAGTGGGCCGGGAACTCTCCCTTTTTTGGCGCGAATCACCCATGTTGACCCTATGGATGAACAGGCCTGTCTGGTGGTTTCATGGGATAAGGGAGGGGGAATCATCGACTACGAAGGGCTCAAGGATATCGGTGATGCCTGGCTCAAATGGAAGTATGGACCTTGGGCGGTATTCAGCAAAAAGGAGGTATCCGAGTTCCTGGGGAATCTGCATGGGGGAGATAGGGTGGCCGTCCGGATGCTGCGGGATTTTCAAACAGGAAAAGAGAAAAGCGATACAGCTTGCAATTGATGAGGTTAAAAAAGAGTTAAAAGCAGAAATTGAAAATGACACCGAGTTGTACAAAAAACTCTGTGAAAAGGCAGATGCGGTAAAAGGCAGGATGGTGGAACAAGATGAAAGCTGAGTGGTATGCTCTCCATGTAGCCACAGGACAGGAATATGATGTTTTAAAAATATGCAAAAGGAATTTTGAAGTTTTACTCCCAAGAAGGAAATTAAAAGAACAGAAAAATGGAAAGTGGAAAGATGTTGTAAAAGTATTGTTTCCCGGATATATATTTGTAAAAAGTGAAATGACCACTGGGGAGTATTACAAACTTGAAGGTATCAGTGGAGTAATAAAAATACTCAGGGGTGCAAATTCCATTCCAACCCCAATACCTGAATATGAAATGAATCTCGTAATGAGATTTTGTCCATTGGATGATATGATTGGTATTTCTTCAATTGTAAAAGAAAATGATGAGGTAAAGGTAATTGACGGACCCCTTGTGGGAATGGAAGGGCAGATAATAAAAGTTGATGCACGGAGATTCCGTGCAAAGGTAAGGTTCACGGTTCTTGGTAATGAAAAGATTGTTGATATGGGTGTAAATGTTATAAAAAAATCCTGACTTGATATATGCTGACTCGTCGTATGTGGATAGATAAGGTGTAATAGCAGGCTGACATGCCGGGTGAAAAATTCCTGGATGGCGAAGCCTGCTTTTTTATATGAAAAATATGGAAAGGAATGTTTTTTTGTGAGTGAGAAAAAAGTAATGATTATTGGAAGCAGTGCAAGTGCATTGGATATTAAGGAAGTACTGAAAATTTTATCTGAAGATGAGAGACTTAAAAAATATGTTGAAGAGCTTGATCCAAAACAATTGGTTAATGAACTGGCTGCATTTGGTGAAATAAAAGAAAGCATAGGTAAAATAGAAGAAAAATTAAAAAACAGTATTATGGAAATGGCTATCCCTATTATAGAGAATACAGGAGCAAAAAGTGCTTGTTTTTATGGTGATAAATGTTTTGTTCAGGTCACAGCCGCAGAGAGCTTGAATTTGGTTGAGGAAAAAAGTTCATACGAGACAGTGGAAACTATTTTTAAAACGCTGACATCAAATTATATTAATAAAGAAGATAAAGTTAAATATTCTTTGCTTGCTGCATTTAAAAATATAGCCATACCAATATATAAAAAAGATTATATCGAATCAGACCTTAAAGATGTTCTTAACCTTCCTGAAGAAAAAATGATTGTAGCAAATAAGAAGCTTAAGGGCAAATTTGACAAAGACAAACAGATACTTATTTCATTAGGTATAAGTGAAGAAGATGTTGATGAAATAGCTACAAAGGTTCTACAGTTTTTTAACTGGAAGAAAATTACCAAAGCATTTGAACAAGCAGGAATTGAAGGAAAAAGGAATATAAAAAAGGCATTGGAAAGCATAAAAAAGGCTGTTGAGATTAGTGAAACCCACAAGCTTACTGTAAAATCGGAGTGATTATATGCTGAAAAAATTAATTTTTAAATTTTGTTGTTTGGGTGTTTATTGGCATGAAAGAAAATATAGGGATTGCAGGGCTAAAAGACGAAGGATTAAAAGAGCGATACAAAATCTAAGAAATAAGTATCTGAATTAATGTATTATACTCATTAAAAAATCAAAGGCTTAAAATTGCCTAATTTAATAATTATTAACCTAAAAACGTATTTCTATTCATTCTTAATATAAAAATTCAAAATAACCCCGTGTACACGCGTGTACACGCTATATATGTAATGGGGGTGATAGTATAAGTATCATAAAAGAGCTTACAGGCACTCAAAATTTAGATAGAAGCAAAAAAATTGCAGAAGGTAAAAAAGACTTCAGGACTTACTGTAATTTAATGAATCCTGAGTTTTTTAGAGAATCAAGAAAATTTCAAGATATACTTTGCAATACCCTGCAAAGTGCATATGAAAAGACATTAATAAATCCTAAAACAAATAAACCTTATGATATTGTACTTGTAAATCTTCCTCCAGGTCATGGCAAATCATATACAGCGATAATGCTAAGTACTTGGGTTTTTGGACAAAGTTTAAAGAACCAAATAATTACTGTTTCATATAATCAAACATTATCAAGTAGAATGGCAAAAGGTGTACGTGATCACATTGAAGATGTAGAAATTAAAGGTGATGATAATTATTATGTTGTAAATAGCTTTTTTCCAAATCTTCAAATTAAACAAGGTGACGGAGCTATGGATTTGTGGAGTTTGGAAGGTTCATATATGTCATATCTTGCTACATCATTTGGTGGTTCTATTACTGGTATGAGAGGAAATATAGGAATTATTGATGATCCAATAAAAAACAAAGAAGAGGCTGTAAATGAGAGGGTTAAGGAATTTCATTGGGATTGGTATAAAAACACTTTCCTCTCTCGTATGCTTGAAGGTGCTTTACAAATAATCATTATGACGCGTTGGGCTACAGATGATCTTGCCGGAAAGATATTAAACAAATTTAAAGATAGAGTATTTGTTTTAGAAATGCCTGTTTTAAATGAAAATAAAGAACCATTATGTGATGAAATTCTTAGTCTTGAAGCAATAATGGATAAAAAAGATGGTATTGATGAGGATATATTTGATGCTAACTATATGCAGACTCCAATTGATAAAAAAGGTCTTCTTTATAAGGAATTTAAAACTTATGATGTTGTTGATTCTACAGCCTTTGAAAAAGTTATCAGTTATACTGATACAGCAGATGAAGGAAGTGATTTTCTTTGTAGTATTTGTGCTGGAGTTATAGATAGATATGGATATATTTTAGATGTTTACTATACTGATAAAAGCATGGAAATTACAGAACCAGAAACAGCTAGAAGACTTGATTTAAATGGAGTTAAACAAAGTGTTGTAGAATCAAACAATGGTGGTAGAGGTTTTTCAAGAAATGTTATCAAAGATCTTAAAAATCTTAAAAATAAAAAATGCTCTGTAAAATGGTTTCATCAAAGCAAAAACAAGAAGACAAGAATTTTAGTTAATAGCAGCAATGTAATAGAACAAATCATATTTCCTGAAAACTGGAAAAATAAATGGCCGGAATTTTATGATGCTATTTCAAAATACCAGAGAAAAGGGAAAAATGAGCATGACGATGCTCCTGATACATTAACTGGACTTGTTGAACTAATAAATGGTGAAATCAAAGGACTTGGAAAATGGGGGTGGTATTAATGGACATCTTAACAATGCTGAATGAAGGAAAATTTAATAATGTTGCTAAGTTTGTTGGCTCATACATTGATGACTTTGAAAAAAGCGAACAAAGAAAGGCTATGATTGAAGGTAAAGCTTATTACAAACAGAAAAATACTGAAATAATGAAAAGACAAAAGATTTATTATATTTCAAAAGGAGTAACAAAAGTTGACCCTTACAAAGCTAATCATAAATTGCCTTCCGGGTTCTTAAAGCTTTTGATAAAACAAAAGGTAAATTACAGTATTAATAGTAGAATTAAGCTTGCAGCAAATAAAACTAAAAACTTAAATGATATTGAAATGATTATGGGTAAGGATTGGAAAAAAACAATCAAACAGGCTGCAAATGAAGCAAGTATTAAATCTGCAGGATATGTTCAATTTTATATTGATAAAAACGAAGAATTCAATTATAAAATCATTCCTTCAGAACAATGCGTTCCCGTTTTTTCCATTGATGATCCAGAACTGCTTGAATATTTTATTAGATATTATCAACAGATTGCTATAGATGATGAAGGAAAAAGTATTAAAATACTGAAGGTCGAGTTTTGGACAAATGACCTGATATATTATTTTGTAAAGCAGGAATCTGGCGAATGGGAATTTGCATCTGAGGATATTGAGTCAGAAAATCCAAAACCACATATTAAAAAGCTTACTAAGTTTGGTGAGACTGTTGCAAATGTTGAAGGTCAAGGCTGGGGACGTCCTCCATTTGCTGTACTTTACAATAATGATGAAAAGACAAATGATCTTGAAATCATAAAACCGTTTATTGATATTTTTGATATTGTAAACAGCGATTTTGCAAACAATATAGATGATTTTCAGGACATTTACTGGATTCTAAAAAATTATAACGGTGAAGATTTGGAAGATTTTCTTTCAGAAGTAAAAGAACTGAAGGTTTTAAGAACTGGTGATGACGGAGAAGCAAGAGCTGAAACTATAGATATACCTGTTGAAGCAAGAAAAGAAATGCTTGATAATACGGAAAAGCTTATATATAAATTTGGAATGGGTGTAAATCCTGATGACATTGAAGGAAATATTACTAATGTACGTATTAAAGCACTTTATTCAAATCTTGATCTTAAAGCAAATGACTTTGAAATTGAAGTTCAGGATTTCATGAATCAGTTTCTATATTTTCTTAACAGATATCTTGAAATAAAGAAAAAGCAACAACTTGAAGATGATGATATTTATTTGGTTTTCAATAGATCAATGATTATTAATGAAGTTGAAATGCTTGATGCAAACGCAAATCAAGCCGGAAGTATATCAAACCGAACAAGGCTTGAAAATCACCCTTGGGTTCCAAATGTTGATGATGAATTCAAACGGATGTCCAAGGAAATGAAAGATATTGATCTTAATACAAATAATTTGGACAATAATATTGATAATAATTTGGATGCAGGAAGTGATTCAAATTGACAGGAGAAAAAAAGAAATTAGAAACTTTGAATAAAATCACTAATGCAAATCAGGAATCTTTTCGGAAACAGCTTATCAAAGAGTATAAGTTGGCATTAAAAGAACTTGAGAAGGAAGTGGCTTTCTATGCTGCCAAAGGACAATTGAATCGAACTGAAATGTACAAATTTGGCAGATATGAAAATCTAATAAAATCAATAAATAATGAGCTATCAATATTGCAATCTAAAAACTTTAAAAATTTTGATAACTATTTATTTGATCAGTACGAATTAAATTATTTTTATACAGGCTTCATAATGGAAAGTGAATTCCAAGAAAAGCTTTCATATAAAGCTTTAAACAGGAAAACAGTTTTAGATTCAATTCAAAATTCTTTGGCAAAAATCAGCATAGACAAGAGTAAACAAAAAGTTAAAGCAGATATCAGTTCAGCTATTACCCAAAGTATTATTCGTGGTGAAGGAATGACTGATGCTGCAAAGAGATTAAAAAATGTTTTGGAAGGTGATGCAAATAATGTTTTCAGGATAGTTAGAACAGAAACAACAAGGATTGCAAACATTGGTGAAATGGACAGCATGAATCATGCTTCAAGTGTAGGTTTGGAACTTCAAAAAGAATGGGTTGCAACACTGCATGGCAATACTCGTGAAAGTCATAGAGAAGTTGATGGAGAAAGAAAAAATCTTGATGAAGAGTTTTCGAATGGTCTGCAGCATCCGGGTGATCCTGCAGGTGGAGCTGAAGAAGTAATTAATTGTAACTGCACTATGAT
>CAYYEC010000270.1:0-5881 GCA_964470745.1 uncultured Eubacteriales bacterium
TGCAATAAACATTTTACATTTCTTATTCAAATATTGCAAAATAATATACCTCTGTTTATATGTTGCATACTTCTTCCGTGGAATGTCTTTATGCAACATATATTAAGTAAGATTTAATTCAATTCTTACAATAAGATAATATTACATAACTAATCCGCCGTCAATATTTATTACCTGCCCAGTAACATAATTTGATAAATCTGATGCGAGAAAAGCAATAACATTTGCCACATCTTCAGGTGTCCCGAACCTGCTTAATGGAATATTATTTAAATAGTTTTCTTTCACCTTGTCAGGTAATACATCTGTCATATGACTTTTTATTATTCCTGGCGCAACAGCATTACAAATAATTCCTCTGGCAGCTAATTCTTTAGCTGTAGACTTAGTAAGTCCAATCAAACCAGCTTTAGATGATGAATAATTAGCTTGACCTGGATTTCCCATAACACCTGCTACTGATGCAATATTAATAATCTTTCCACTTCTTTGCTTCATCATGTATTTTGCCGCAGCTTTTGTACAAAAGAATGCACCCTTAAGATTTATATCAAGAACAGCATCCCAATCCTCTTCTTTCATCTTTATCATCAGCATATCCTTAGTAATTCCAGCATTATTAACCAAAATATCAACACTACCAAAAGTTTCAACAGTAGTATCTATCATAGATTGTACATCATCCTGATTTCTTACATCTCCCTTTGTAACGGCAACTTTATATCCAGCAGCTCTAAATTCTTCTGCGGTCACATCAATTGCATCAGATGAAGGAATATCATTTAAAACAATATTTGCTCCCATACTAGCTAACTTTAAAGCAATTGACTTCCCTAATCCTCTTCCAGACCCTGTTATAATAGCAGTTTTTCCTTGTAGTTCCACTATAATCATTCCTTTCCCCAAATTGTTAGACTTTATACATTTAATGCTTCTAATGTTTTATTAAGTGAATCTATATCTTCAATATTTAATGTTTTCAACTTTCTATCTATCTTCTTTATAAAACCGCCTAATACTTTTCCCGGACCAATTTCAATAAAAGTATCAACGCCTGCATCAATCATAGTTTTTACACATTTTTCCCAAAGTACTGACGTACTAACCTGCTTAATAAGTAAATCTTTAACATCATCTTTACTAGCAATGTATTCACCAGTAACATTAGTTATAACTGGTATTGACATATCATTCAAACTTATTTTTTCTAATTCAACAGCTAACTTTTCTCCTGCCGGCTTTAACATGCTGCAATGAAATGGCGCACTAACCGGGAGGATCATAGCTCTCTTTGCTCCCTTTTCAGTACATAATTTAACTGCCTTCTCAACTGCTTTAACTTCACCTGCTACTACTATTTGTCCAGGGCAATTAAAATTGGCAGGTTCAACAATACCTTCTGTTGATGCATCTCTGCAGCATTCTATCACAGCATCATCTTCAAGACCTAAAATAGCAGCCATGGTACCTACTCCAACCGGAACTGCTTCCTGCATATATTTTCCTCTTTTTTTGACCAAAGCTACTGCCTCTTTAAATGACATTGTTCCAGCTGCAACATGTGCTGTATATTCTCCCAAACTAAGGCCTGCAACAATATCAGGCTTTATACCCTTTTCAAGTAACAGCTGTAAACAAGCAATACTTGTTGCAAGAATCGTTGGCTGAGTATTTTCTGTTATTTTCAAAGTTTCTTCATCACCATCAAAAACCATCGCTTTTACATCAAAACCAAGAGCCTCTGATGCTTCTTCAAAAATAGCATTCGAACTTGCATATTGTTCAGCAATTTCTTTACCCATCCCAACTTTTTGGGCTCCTTGACCGGGAAACACAAACGCAATTTTCCCCATATCTCTACCTCCTATTTTTTCATTTTATCGCTAATAATCAATTTATCACTTGCACCATTTTATAATAGCAGCTCCATATGTTAGTCCTCCTCCAAAGGCAACTAATAAAAGTTTATCACCTTTTTTAATCATACCTTTCTTAGAAGCTTCTTCAAGACCAACTGGAATACATGCAGAAGAAATATTACTCATTGTCTTGATATTATTAAACATCTTTTCCATAGGAACCTGTAATTTTTTAGCTGCACCTGAAATTATTCGTAAATTTGCTTGATGTGGAAAAAACATATCAATATCTTCTATATTTATTCCTACTTCTTCTACAACCTTATTGGCAGAATTTGCAAAAGCATTTACAGCAAATTTATATACTTCTTTTCCATCCATCCATATTGAATGTTCTTTTCCATTTGGTCTTTTTTCTCTTTCCTCATCTGTTATATGGCAAAACGGAAGTGTAATATTATGACCGTCCTCTCCACTTGCACCTAAATGTGTTGCCAATACTCCATACCCCTCTTCAACAGCACCTATAACAGCCGCGCCTGCTCCGTCACCAAAAAGTACACAAGTGTTTCTATCTTTCCAGTCAATTACCTTAGATAGACCTTCACAAGCTACTAAAAGAATTTTTTTATAGCAACCTGTTTTAATAAATTGTTGAGCAATTGTCAAACTATAAATAAAACCAGTACAAGCGGCATTCATATCAAAAGCAGCTGCATTTACTGCCCCGATTTTCTTTTGAATAATACATGCCATCTGAGGAAAAATGTAATCCGGTTCTCCTGTAGTAACAATAATAAGTTCGATTTCTTCAGGTGCTACTCCTGCATCTTCTAAAGCCTTTTGTGCAGCTTTTACTCCCATCGTATAACTAGGTATGTTTTCCTCTAATATTCTTCTTTCAGAAATTCCGGTTCTTTTTATAATCCACTCATCTGATGTATCAACCATTTTTTCTAAATCAAAATTTGTTAAAACCTTTTCAGGCAAATAACTTCCTAATCCCAAAATCCCTACACTTATACTACTCATCAAAATTCTCAACCTCCATATTTTTGAATTTTTCCCTAATTTGATCCAGAACCGTAGTCCTGGCAAACTCACATGCTTTAATTACTGTATTTTTTACTGCTTTTGCTTTTGAACTTCCATGGGTTTTAAAAACTATTCCCTCAACTCCTAAGATTGGAGTTCCGCCATATTCATCCGGATCAATACTCTTCTTAAAGGATTTCAAACTTCCTTTTACTGCCAACGCAGCTATTTTGGATAAAATTCCTTTTGTGAATATATTTTTAATTTCTCCCATGAAAAAGGACCCTGCACCTTCTAAAAATTTCAATATAACATTCCCTACAAATCCATCACAAACAGCAACATCAACTTTTCCTAAAGGAATATCTTTCCCTTCTATATTGCCAATAAAATTTATATTTGAGTCAGATAACATAGAATGTGCTTGCTTTATAGTTTCATTACCCTTTTTTTCTTCTGTGCCTACATTAATTAATCCAACTCTTGGGTTGTTTACTCCAAAAACCTCTTTCATGTATATAGAGCCAATTATTCCAAATTGGAGATAATTAATGGTTTTACAATTTGTATTTAGCCCAGCATCAATAAGCATTGTTTTACCACCTTTAGCTGGCATAATAGGTGCTAATGCGGGCCTATCAATTCCTTTTATTCTACCTAAAACAAAAAGTGCTCCAGACATTAATGCGCCTGTACTTCCAGCCGAAATAAATGCATCTCCCTGTTTATCTTTAAGCATTCTAAATCCTACTGCCATAGAAGAATCCTTCTTACTTCTTATTGCTTTAGTAGGTACATCGTCATTAGTAATTATTTCAGACGTATGAGTTATTTTAATTCGAGATTTTTCAAATTTTTCTTCTTTTAAAATTTCATCAATTTTATCTTTATCACCAAGTAGCATTACATCAAAGCCTGTTGCTTCATTAACCGCATCAACGCAACCCTTTACTACCTCTCTAGGGGCATTATCTCCACCCATTGCATCCACAAGTATAAGCAAGCCTTTCACTCCCAAAACAATTTTCTCACAACAAACATTTTCCATATATATTTTTGTATTTTTTTATATTAATTATATTTTTACATTTATTCGTTACAATATTTATATAAAATAACTTATGAATTTTTCTGAGGCTTTTCAATTGAAACTAAAATAAATTTCCCTCTAAATACTTCTTTTTGCTTTTCGGAAATTTTAACCCAAACTATATAATTATTATCTTTAATTCTTCGTACTTCAGCCTTTGCAACCAGTTTGATGCCAGAATACACTGGAATCTTATATTTGATATTTGCCACTCCAACTAAAGCTACGTTTGCATCAATTACTGCTATGGCCAATGATTCTGCAAGAGAATATATAAAGCTGCCTCGTATAACTTTAGTTTCCTCAAATGCCATATCGTCATTGGTTTCTAAAATAGAAATCCCATTTTTCCCCAGATTAATATCTAGAAGCTCTCCAAAAATATCTTTTTCTTTTAATGACTTTACCTTACTATAATTCTTTTCAGCAACATTTTTTATTCTTTCCCTTAATTCAGGTATTCCTAATTCCAATCTATCTAACCGAATTGTAGGTACACTAACTGAAAACATTTCAGCAATTTCTTCATCCGTTAAAAAAGGGTCTTCTTTAAGTTTATCTTTCAGTATATTCTGCCTCTCTTTTTTTAGAAAGGAAGTTCTACTCATTTTACGCACCACCATTTTGAGGTTTTTGTATCGCTTCATTTATTACCTGGTACTAACTCCTAATATTAAAAGTATATAATATAATTATTATATATGCAACAATTTCCTATAAAATTTTAAAAATTTTAATTTGTTATTTCGTATGGTCAATAACTTTTGCATTTTTTACCAGATAATCATAACCTGAGTATATTGTCACTATAACAGCAGCAAACATTGCATATCTGGCAAAAGGAAAGTCAGAAACAAGGGATAACGGAAAATTCTTAATTAGAGACGCTACTATAGCTATCATTTGCACAACTGTTTTTATTTTTCCCCATATACTTGCTGCTATAACTACTCCTTCACCTGCTGCAACCATCCTAAGCCCGGTAACTATCAGCTCTCTACTTAATATAATCATAGCAGCCCATCCAGATACCTCATTCCTTTGTACTAAAGCTATTAATGCTGCGGTAACGAGGAGTTTATCTGCAATAGGGTCTAAGAATTTACCAAATTTTGTTACCTGTTTTCTTTTACGGGCAATATATCCATCTACACCATCTGTACTTGCTGCTAATACAAAAATTCCAGCTGCAATATAATTGCCATAATTAATAATAAAATTATTAATGGATATCATTTCGTTATGTATAAAACTTAAATTGTGGCTTTCCAATATCCACTCAGGAAAAGGAATAATAAAAATCATAAATAATGGAACTATAAAAATTCTGGATAGAGTTATTTTATTTGCAAGATTCATATATTACCTCTCCTACTAAATCATATTGATCTTTATTTAATATCTTAACATTTACATATTGACCAAATTCTAACGGTTCTGGACTGGTAAAATATACAATGCCATCAATCTCAGGTGCTTCAGCATATGTCCTTCCTGTATAAAAAATACCGTCTTCAGCCACTCCTTCAACTAAAGTTTTATATATTTTATTTATTCTTTCCTTATTTTTTGTATTTTGAATTTGGTTCTGGAGCTTCATTATTTGATCTAATCTTCTTTTCTTGGTTCTCTCGTCAATCTGATTCTTAAACTCAGCTGCAACAGTATCTTCTTCCCTTGAGTAGGTAAAAACTCCCAATTTCTCAAACTTCAATCTTCTTACCATATCCTTTAACTCATTAAAATCTTCTTCACTCTCTCCAGGAAATCCAACAATCAATGATGTTCGAATAGTAATCAGAGGAATTTCAGCTCGTAATTTATCAATTAACATATAAATATCTTCCTTTGTTCCTCTTCTTCCCATCAGTTTCAAAATATTATTAGAGGCATGTTG
>CAYYEC010000271.1:0-5845 GCA_964470745.1 uncultured Eubacteriales bacterium
GTGTAATATTTTTTGTCATTTTTTCAAGAATATTTTGTTATTTTATCTTATCATTAAATATATTGTCAATATTAGTTTTTTTATTATTATTTTTTTGTAGATATATACAAATTTTATTGCTTTATGTCATTGATATTTATTATATATTAGTTGTGCTAACAATCTATGACCTAAACACAGAAGCGTTTATAAATTTACTTTATTCAAACTCAGAAATCACATTTATTCAGTATTATTGCATAAAACTATTTGAAATATTTTACTTGGTTAATTAAGCTAATATTTAGAGATTAATCAACCCCCACAAGAAAACTTAATATTTAGAGGAATTTAATGGAAACTCTTATAGTTAGGGATGTCCAATTGTAAAAACAATGTTTTCGTCATATCTTACCATAAAATTTCCAAAGATCAACTAGATTTACTTCGTCGTCGGAATACATTTTTACCATATTCTTCTAAAATGTCATATGGTAGAAATTTAAATACACCATATGTACATATAGCTTACACTTGTATGTTTAAATGGGGACAATTCTCAATTTTTGTTTGATTGCTTAATTATAATCATCATAAAAGTCATATTTTAAGATGAAGTTTTTTTAATTTATGAGGAATGTCCTTCATATTTTATAGTATAAAAATGTGAAACAAAACATCTTAAGAAAATAATTATTATTTTCTTAGATACATTGATATTACAGTGTTTATTATTTGTAATATGCTTCAAAACTATAGATGCGAAATATGCGGCTTTGGTATTGAGTATGACTGCAACCAAGGAATAAATAGATTTGAACGTTTGGCAATAACTCATCCCAAAATGTACGAATATTTACTCAACAACTTTAAAGAGATACTGGATGAATGTCATATAAAATACTAAAATATCACCAAATTTCTGGATTATAAACTATAGCTCACGATTATATCTTCATTGCTTACGATTTTAGCCTGTTTCTACGTTTTTATACCACAAACCACTGCTTTCTATATAGGAGAGTCACGATTTTAAAATCGTGACTCTCCTATATGTTAATTTTTCTAACATTATTTATATTTTTAGTTTTACAAAACAACATTTATGTTGTATTTCTTTGATATCATTTTGCCCTTAGAATATACATATAAAATATTATAGTTATTTTCATTCATTAATACGGATACGCATTTTGATATTTAATATAAAATAATCAAGCTTATCTAAAATATTGCTCATTTTCTTTATATTCTTTACCCCAAATTGATTTACAAGAAATAAATGAACTTATAATATGGCATTAAATTACGCTCTTCAAAATGTTAAATTTATAGAAAAAGCCAATAATGATTAAAACACCATTATTGGCTTAATATTGATTTATTGATTAAATTTATGAAAAACTTTTAAAACACAATTCTCATTATATCACATATTTTTCTGATATCCTCATCGTCCAGGCCAACTGATAAAGTAGCCAGCTCACGATATTCATAGTCACTAAGCAATTTTTGAATGAACGCATCTATTCTTGGTTCCTTTTTGATTAACTTTTCAAGTTCTCCTTCAAATATCCGAATATCAGATCTTCCTAGCAAAAAATCTGCACTTACTTTAAAATAATCAGCTATTTTGATGAAAGTATCAAATTCAGGTTTTTTTACATTCTTTGATTCATACCCGGCTATGGATGATCTATTTATTCCTAAGCGCAAGGCCAGCTCCTCTTGAGTAAGTTCGGATTCTTCACGAAGCTTTTTAAGTATATCTCCGAATTCCATTTTATCAACTCCCTAAAAAGATATTATACTAAGTTATCTATAAAATCAATATCTAATGTCAGTTTATCTAACATTAGACACGCTATTTTGTTGACAATGTTAGATTATTAAACTATAATTATGTTATAATGTTATTTTAACAAACATTAAATTTATTAAGGAGGGTCATATATGTACAGAAGTATTTATAATCATATTGTCGATTCAATAGATGACAGGTCAGCCGATATAATTAACCACATTGCATCTCATAACAAACACTACATTAAACTTACTGACAGGATTTTAGAGCTACAGAATGAAATTCTGAAATTTTTACCTGAGGATTACCATAGCTTATTTTACGATTATGAAATTCTTTGGGGTGAAAGAGATTCCTTAAAAAATCTCATTCTGTACAAGCAGGGAGTAATAGATGGAATAAAAATAAAAAACCTTATAAGCGGAAATTCAGAAAGAAAGTGTGCAAATATTTAACGGAGGTAAAATTAGATGAATGAAGCAATTCAAAGCATTATAAACTCTCAAAGGATAAAAGATATATCCCAACTAAAAAACGAAATTTTTGTAGTTCTCTACTTATACGATGGTAAGTTCATAGGCAATGCCAATTATGACTGCATAGGGACAAGCGATTGTGTTCAATTCCCCCAGCCGGACATTATTATATCTAACTGTAAGAAACTAGGTACTAACAGTATTTTATTACTTCATAACCATCCATATTATAGGAGACTAGAGACTTTCTTTTTAAAGGAGTATGATCCTACACCTTCCATAAGGGATATAGCCTCAACACAAATATTTTCAGAAATAGCCGAGAAGAACGGTATAAATATACTTGACCATATTATTGTATGCGGTAACTGTAGCTATTTTTCATTCACCGAAAACAATCTGCTAAAGGCGGTTGGAATATGTGCATAGCTATAAATATCTTTGACTCCATTCAGGAGAAAATTAATACTGCAATGAATGAGTGCTATAGACTCCGGGAAGAACTAAGTACAGTAGACAAAACTATATCTGATATTCTTCATGAACTTGAATTTGCAGGATCTCTTAGTGCCTCTCAGGGGTACAAATATGCAAAAATGCTTAAAAATCTACGAGAGGACCGTAGATGCGTAAAAAACGAGCTTGAAGAATTACAACTCCTCCTAGACAAATTCAAGGAATTCAATTTGCGTAACATCCGCAAGTCATTGACAGACTTAGAAAAACGTCAGGTAGCCAGGTCTTATACCCCCCGAGTACTAACTCACGAAAAGCGTCAAGTAATGCTTAATATAATATAAGTTTGTGAGGGATATACAATGAAAGAGAAAATATTAACAGTATCAGGCATATCATCATATAACCGTCCTGAATACCCTTTTATACGACTTAGTGGGAAATGGCTAATGGATTTGGGTTTTAAAGTAGGTGATAAGATTATTGTTCAGTTTGCAAAAGGAAACCTATCGATAAGAGTTATAGACAAGGATTGAAGACATTTAGCTTACAATAAATTTTTTTGAGAAAATTATAAAAAATACTTGACTTTTTCCGCTATCTTTATCTAATATATTAAACATCAGCTGGAAAGCTTGATTACTCAGAACGAAGGTGGATTATAAAACAGGCTTAATTACTGCATTGGCAGTGTTTTAAGTTTTCATTTACATTAATGAAGGAATTTGATTTCTTACAGGTATTTTCCTGTCAACTGTACCGGTAACGAAGGTGGATTAGTTTCAAAACAAATTTGAATAAGTTATTTTTATTCAGCTATTAACTATAGCTTTAGTTTCTTGCACTCAAAATTAATTAAAATTTTTTAAAACAGAACAAAAGGAGGCTTTGTAAATGCAAACTATAACACCTGAGAACAAACTTGTATATACAGTTGAAGAAATGGCAGAGCTACTCTGCATCGGCAGAAATGCAGCCTATAATCTTGCAGTTAGCGAGGGCTTTCCTGCCCGAAGAATAGGCAAAAAAATTATCCGTATAGATAAAGAAGCTCTACATGAATGGTTAAAAGACAACTCAAAAAAATAAGTTAAGGGAGGAAATAACATGCCAAAGCAAAAAAACAAAACCCGCCCCAAGAGAGCAAATGGAGAAGGTGGAATCACATATCGTGAAAAACAAAAAAGATGGCAGGGAGAAATCATAATTGGTAGGGATATAAACACTGGAAAGCCCATAAAGAAGACTGTTTATGCCAAGACTGAATCAGAATGTGCCAGAAAAATAAGAGACCTTGGATATGAAATAAGTCGTGACATATATATTGCACCAAATAAAACCCTTTTTGCCACATGGCTTGACACATGGCTTAAAGACTTTAAGGAGGATTCTTTACGGCCTACTACCTATTGGAGCTATGAAACAAACATACGTGTGCATATTAAACCCAATATTGGAGGCATAATGCTGAAAGAACTTAATACCCTCGTAATTCAGAAATTTATAAAGAAAAAATATAAGGATGAAGGACTTTCGTCAGCTACTGTAAGAAAACTTTTCAATATAATCAACGGAGCATTAAAACAAGCAAAAACCGCCAAAATGATTACATATAACCCTGCAGAAGGAATAAAGCTGCCGCCTGTCAAAAATAAAAGGCCAAGAATTCTTTCTCCTGAAGAACAAAAAAGTTTTATTGAAGCTTTAAATGGTGAAAGGATGAAAATGCTCTTTTTAGTAAGTCTTACAAGCGGTCTAAGGATAGGAGAGTTATGTGCTCTAAAATGGGAGAATGTCAACCTTGAAAAAGGAATACTATCTGTTGAAGGAACCATTACAAGGGTCAAAGATTTTGATAACGATTCAGGGAAAAAAACAAAGGTTGTTACCGGGGACCCTAAAACTAAATCCGGGTTTCGTACAGTACCGCTTCCCGAGACATCAGTGTCTTTACTAAAAATTCATAAAGCTGCACAGGAAACAGAAAAAGAAAGACGGCTTGAAAAAAGCAAACCTTATTTTGACAATGGATATGTCTTTGCAAGCTATAAAGGCACTTTCACTGAAAACAGGAATGCAATGAGAGCTTTCCATAGGATTTTGAAAAAAGCAGGTATCCCAAAAAGCAATATACATTCCCTTCGCCATACTTACGCAAGCCGCCTCCTGGAATCAGGTGCAAATATAAGGCTTATCGCAGATTTGCTTGGTCACAGTGATATTTCTACCTTTTTGAATACCTATGCTCATGTACTTCCCGAAAAGAAAAAAGAAGCTGTGCAAGTATTAAATCAGATATTTTGAAATCAGGTTTTAAAAATGGTTGCCTCAATATAATGGGTCAACCATTTTTTCATAGCTATTTCTGTCAAATTTCTGTCAAAATAAAAACTCCCGGGATTTTACAATCTCGGAAGCCTTGATATCACTGGAGCTCTCAACCAGAATCGAACTGGTGACCTCATCCTTACCATGGATGCGCTCTACCTACTGAGCTATGAGAGCATATTTGGTTTTGGAGCGGGTGATGGGAATCGAACCCACGCTGTCAGCTTGGGAAGCTGAAATTCTACCATTGAATTACACCCGCAGATGAGGATGTATTTTGCTAAATAATATTAACATATTTTTTTATTTATGTCCAGTATGTTACAAAATATTTTTATTCATTAGCCTTACCATCTTCAAGATACTTTTCCAGCTTTCTTTTAACTCTTTGCAGCGCATTATCGATTGATTTAACATGCCTATCCAAATCTTCTGCAATTTCTTGGTAAGTTTTCCCACTAAGATATAACGACAAAACTTCCCACTCAAGCCCACTAAGTATTTCACCCATTTTAACTTCTATACCAGAAAACTCTTCTCTATTAATTATCATTTGTTCTGGATCTGAAATAGCATCTTCAGTAATAATATCCATCAATGTTCTGTCAGATTCTTCATCAAAAATAGGTCTATTTAGAGACACATATGAATTAAGTGGTATGTGCTTTTGTCTTGTAGCAGTTTTAATAGCAGTAATAATCTGTCTAGTAATACATAGTTCGGCAAATGCTCTAAAAGATGATAGCTTGTCCTCTTTATAATCTCTGATAGCCTTATATAATCCAATCATTCCTTCTTGAAC
>CAYYEC010000272.1:0-5823 GCA_964470745.1 uncultured Eubacteriales bacterium
CAGCTACATGGAATGAAGATGAAATTTATACAGGAGTTAATGATTATGTGAGGTATGTAAACAGCTATTTTTCATCACCGCAAAAATCTCTTGATGAAAGCAGTTATAGCGGAGTTGTATTTGTGAAATTCCTATCTGAAAACTATGGTGGTTATGAAGTAATAAGAAGGATTTGGGAAGCGCAGTCCTCAACTTACAACAACAGAATTAATGCAATTGATTCGATCATTAATGAAGACTTTGCAAAAGAGGATATTGGAACCGTATTTAACAAATTTACAGCGTATAATTATAATCCTGTACAGTATTATGAAGAAGGAAGTTCCTGGAATGTATCTCCTTTTGTATATCGTACCTATAGCAATTATCCTGTTTCAATTAATATTGGGAATTTGGATCATATGGCTTCTAATTACTTATTGTTTAAACCAATTGCTGAATTGGAAGGAAAGTCCTTAAGAATAACTATTAACGGTTCAAAGAAGGCAAAATGGGGATTTAAATTGCAAAGGAGAAAACGAAGTGATAAACAGACACATATAACAGAAGTTGATTCAGGTGGAGAGTCTGATAGAGCTGAAATCATTATAGCAGATTTTAGCAAAACCTATGATGAAATATGCCTGATACCAGCCAATCTTGAGAAAGAAGCTAATGGGTTGTCTTACTTATATTCAGCTTATGTTGAATAATGTTGGTGGTATGTAACGCAGATTTTTTAGAGTACTAAGACCGCAAATCAAGGAAGTAGATTTGTAACGCTTTGAATAAAACTATGGAAAAGAAGCGTTACAAACTACTATATATAAGTCAATAAGCACTTTTCCGGATGTACTGTAACATACTTATTGATTTTAATATAGCAGCATTTATTTTGTGCTCCGTATTCATTGAGAATAGTTGTAACCATTAGAATGCCAGCTGAATATTATACTATCATGAGATAATTCTCACAAATATTACATAATGAAAGGAGAATTGCAATGGCAGAAGATAGAGGCTTTGGTTTTGGATGTGGATTTGGAAATGATTGGATATGGTGGATTATAATAATCATCATACTCGTATGCTTATTCTGTCCGGGATTCTTTGGCGGATGTGGCGGCTACGGCTATGGCTGCAAGGATTAATTCTCAGTGTGTTCCATAGAATGTATATTCAGGGAAAGATGTATATATTATATACATCTTTCTTACTGTTTAAGAAAAATTAACAAATGAAGGCAGTTTTTTATACAAAAGTTAAAGAACTGCCTTCTTACATTTATTATTAAATATAGAAAATAAGGTAATCATTTCTTCTTAAGTTCATCTCTTAGAGCATTAAATCTTTCTTTGTATTGGGAATCTCTATCCTGGCTCATTCCAACATCAATAGCTATTAAGGCATCTCTATGAGTACCGGATTTGACTAAGGTATCTGCAAGGTTATACCAGTTTAAAGGGTTATTTGGCATGCTCTTGACCTTGTGCACATAGTATGGAACCACATTGCTAAAATAGTAATCTGAATTGTTTTCGATTTCATCCAGCTCATATCCATTCCAGCCAAGAAGCTTAATGTCGTAGCTATTAGTGTCTTTTTTATTCCACATTGCTAACTGAACATTGGAAGCTTTGTCTCTAGTTTTTTCTTGCCTAATAAAATCAAAACGATTATATTTATGCATAAACAATTCATTAAAATTGCCATCTTCAAAGGAATAGCCATAAAGGTCGGGGGCTTTTCCCTTTGATGCCAGACCTATTAGGAGTTGTTTATTGCTATTTCCGGTAATATTAGCTGTGCCCCTGAAATTGATAATATTGTATCCAGAATTGTTTATCTCAGATATTTTGCGCCAGGAATCATTTTCTTTTTTTAGTACTAGTGTTTTTACGCCCTCATTATGTCTATAAGAGGTTATTAATTCTTTTTGTAAATCGCCATCAATATCAACGAAATCAATTGTTTTTGAGTTTGGTGGATATTGTGGTTTTAGAAGCTGCACATCACTGGTGGTAAAGCTTTTAACTATAGCATTATAATCTTCTCTAACAGGCTTTTTTGTTAATTCGGATATTGTAGATGTGATACTCCTAAATACAGTATTTAAAGGGGTTGATTCTAAGAGTGTGCTTATGGTTAGAGGTTTTGTCCTTGGATGTAATCGAACCAACGGTTTTCCCTGCTTTTGTGATGAATTATCATATTTTGATAATAATGTTCTTCCTGCTAGAGCGATTCCGGCAAGATGTAGAGGAATCATTTTTTTCAATCTCCTTTTTTAATTATTATGTTGATATTATATGTTAAAAAAATGAAAAAGGTTAAAGTATATATTTTAACAATATAGGCATAACTAAGAGAAGAGAGGGCTTTTACCATATATCGACAGGACATAATATGACAAAATATATTGTTTTTAGACAAAAAATCTGTTATGTTTATAATGTGAAATTATGTCGTTGAGTAAATAATTATTTAATAAAATGTTTGAAGGGAAGAGGTTTTTTAATTGAAGACGTTTTTAGTACAAAGTGAAGATAATACAAATCTTTTTAAGATTCCAAATGGACCATTAGGAATAGTGTCATTAAAAGGGAGTTGTGAACTGGGAGGTCTCGTTGATAGCTGGATTAAAGAATGGAGAAAAGAAACATTAGAATGCTATCCGGAGATTAACAGATTAACTCCAAATTATATTAGAGAATCATATTTAATCTCACATAATTGCAATAGATTTGCTACTGGTGAGGGAAAAGTTGTTATAAATGAAACTGTTAGAGATCATGATGTATTTATATTAGCGGATATTGGAAATTATCATTGTACATATAATATGTATGGTCAAGAACGCGCTATGAGTCCGGATGATCATTTTATGGATATAAAAAGAGCTATTGGTGCAATAAGTGGAAAAGCCAAAAGAATATCCGTAATTATGCCATTATTATATGAAGGTAGACAGCATAAACGTACTGCAAGAGAATCTTTAGATTGTGCAATTGCCCTTCAGGAGCTTGTTAAAATGGGTGTAGATAATATTATAACTTTTGATGCCCATGACCCAAGAGTGCAAAATTCTATACCACTTACCAGCTTTGAAAATCTTAGCCCTCACTATCAAATCATTAAATCACTTTATAATACTGAGAAAAATTTGGAAATAAATAAAGATAAGATGATAATAGTAAGCCCGGATGAAGGTGGGTTACAGAGAAATATATATTATGCAAGTATGCTAGGTCTTAATGTAAGTACATTTTATAAAAGAAGAGATTATACTAAGGTGATAAATGGTAAGAATCCAATAGTTAGCCATGAATATCTTGGAGATTCACTTGATGGAAAAGACGTTCTTATTGCTGATGACCTTATTGCTTCAGGGGATTCAATACTTGATGTTGCAAGAGAATTAAAGAAACGTGATGCTAATAGAGTGTTTGCTGCTGTAACATTTGCTCAGTTCACTCAAGGAATAGAAAAGTTTAATGAAGCTTATGAAGAAGGTCTGATTACAAGAGTATATGCTACTAATTTAACATATAGAAGACCAGATCTATTAACTGCTCCATGGTTTGTAGATGTAAATATGTCTAAATTTACGGCATATTTAATAGAGATGCTTAATCACAATCAATCTCTAAGTCCACTGGCAGATCCTTCGGAGAAGATCCATACATTCTTGCAAAGACGTGGTGTAAAAATACTTTAGAGAAAATTAGTGGTCTGTAACGTTTGTTGTTCATGGCATGCAGACCACAAACATAGGATGTGGATTTGTAAAGCTTTTGAATAATACTATTAAAAAGAAGCTTTACAAACCACCAGTGGATAGGTGTCTTGATCACTCTCGAATCAAGACACCTGTATTTTATAGTTTTCACTTTTCATTTTGGTCTACCCAATCTTTAGCATCTATAACTGCTTTCTCAGAGGGGAATGCAACTTTTGATTCTGAATGCTGTGAATGAATGTTTAAAACGGCTGCTGTCTCAAAAGTGCCAACTATTTTATGCTTTTTTTGTTTTTTATTATTTGTTTTGTTCAAAAGAATCACCTCTATGAAATATTATCTTCAAATTTATAATATATATAACGCACAAAAGATTTTGCATTTTATTTTTGTGTGCTTATATTACCTAAAGCTCTTATGGCAAAAATCCAATTATTCATATGTCGTTTCATTTTTGCGATTTATATAACTATTTTAAAATTAATATGTAAAAATTTGAAAAAATGCTATTTACAATCAAACTCATTTGGTGTAAAATTACACTAAAGGAGTAATTGGCGTATGAATAGAGCAGAATTTATAAAAAAAATTGATGAGAAATTAAAACTAATCAGAAACGAATATGATTTTACTCAAGACAAAATGGCTGAGATACTTGGATTGTCTAAAAAGACTTTAGTTCAGATTGAGAAAGGTAGATCCAGTCTTGGATGGAATGGAGCTGTGACATTATGTACTATATTTAGAGATAGTGAAGTTTTGCAAATATTATTTGGAGGCAATCCTCAAAGTATTATATTATCATTAGCATTTGATCACTATGAAGATAGATATGAAAAGACTATGGGTGGTAAAATATGGTGGATAGATGTAGAAATCAGGAATACTTATAAGATTCAACAGAATATAATTTCAAAGCATTATAGGATACTTGATAAAAATGAAAGAAGAATATCATCTTCTTTTGACTGTGAATTTATCAAAAAGAGATTGAATGAGCTAGATGGAACGCAATAAGGAAATTACATTGGGGTTATTTGCGTTCCGAGTTTTAAAGGTAATACAACGCAATATTTTAAAAAGTAATTTAAAGGATTTATTGTGCTGCATATAGATAGATGATTAGAATTGAAATAAGGAGGTTATATGGATAAAAGAGATAGAAACTATATTTTTTATGAGTACACTGAGAGCTTATGTAATGAATGCATGAAGAAGATTCCTGCAAAAATTATTATAAAAAACAACTCTGTATACATATTGAAAAGGTGTTTTGAGCATGGAGAACAAGAAGAACTCTTTGAAGAAGATTTAGAGTACTTTTTAAGAAAGAGAGAATATGATAAGGCGGGAACTGCATCAATAACTCAGACTGAGACAAAAATGGGATGCCCATTTGATTGTGGACTTTGCCCGGACCACGACCAGCATACATGTATAGGTCTTATTGAGATAACAGATAAATGTGACCTTGGATGCAAGGTCTGCTTTGCAAATGCAGGAGATGGACAATTCTTAAGTCTTGAAAAAATTGAAGAAATGATGGACTTTTACCAGAGTACAGAAGATGGAAGAGCTGAAATTTTACAAATAAGCGGAGGAGAGCCTACATCACATCCGGATATAATTAAGATTATTAAAATGGCAAAAGAGAAAAAATTTAAGTATGTCATGTTAAATACAAATGGATTAAAAATAGCCGGGGACGAGGAGTTTGCAAAAGAATTAAAGCAGTTTGTGGGAGGATTTGAGGTTTACTTACAGTTTGATGGTTTTGAAAAACAAACTTATTTACATTTGCGAGGAAAAGATTTAACTTCTGAAAAGCAAAAAGCTATTGAAAATCTAACAAAATATGGTATACCAATAACTCTGGTATGTACCGTTGAAAATGGTGTTAATGATAAAGAACTTGGCGAAATAGTAAATTTTGGTATTAAAACAAAGTATATCAGAGGTATAAACTTTCAGCCGATTGCATATTTTGGAAGGTTTGAAGAAGCAAAATTGAGAAATAGAATAACCCTTTCAGGAGTAATTGACAGACTTGAAAAGCAGACAAATGGAATGCTGCGAAAGAGCGATTTTATACCGCTTCCATGTAA
>CAYYEC010000273.1:0-5780 GCA_964470745.1 uncultured Eubacteriales bacterium
TCCCTATACAGAAACAGAGCATTATATAGTTACAAAACAGTTTTTAAATAAAACTGAGAAAATGTTAGGAGAACTATTGCAGTGATTACAACATGGTTTGAACCATAGATGGTGGGAAAAGTTCAGATATAACTAATTTGTAATTAAGTACATTAAAGTTTTCACATAAAATTCGACACAATACAAAAATTCTTTCATATTTTACCATTATGTGTTGTACTATAGAACACACGTTCGTTTTATGAGGTGAAATTATGGTTGAAACAGAAAAATTAGAGGAAATTCTAAAAAAATGCCATATTATTAAGGAATTTACGCCCTTATCTAAAAGTATTTTAGGTTACTACTACTGCGATGAAAATTACTATATAACTCTTATTAATGGGTGCATAAATTATATCTGACCCTTCATCTGTATTATTACCGTCTGATTTACATCATAAGTACAGTTTTCACTTATATGAATAATATTTCAGTAAAAAAATCGTGAAAAGCCAAATTCCATATACAATATTTTACATCATAACCCTCATTCTATCTTTCTCCCACAATTGAGAGAAACGAAGGGTCTTTCTTCAAAGTTACCCGTAAGGAAAGAGGGCTGAATATACATGAAGTTACTTACTAATTTACCATCAAGGATGTGATGTTATGGATATTTTCTTGGATGTGAATGAAGAGTTGAAGCGGGAGAGAAGTACTAAACAGTCTGGTCATGGACAATAGGGCTTCTCAGGAACAAATATACTTACAATCATTGAAAGTTGATCAAATCATTTAAAAGTATATGGAAGCATTTTTAGATCTCAATACATAATTCACATATTTTTTTATTATAGATGTCGAACTTTAGAATTAAATTTTAAAATGTAGTTCGACATCTATATTATCTAACGCCTAACTTTTCTGATAAATTTAACTTTATTGTTCGTTATCTATAATACATACAAGCCTGGGTTGAATATATTAAATTGAGGGGGGATTTACATGGTAGTTAGATTTGTTCCAGGGGATTTTACACAGGAAGCCAGTTCAATGTGCTTCAAATACCTTAAAAAGAAATTCCGAAAGGAGAAACTGGAGGATAATGATAGGCATTTATGCAAGAGTGAGTACGGAGGAAAGTGTGAAGAAAGGGTTCAGCATAAAGGATCAGATATATGATGCAATAAAGTTGGCTCATAAAGTAGCAGATAAAAATACATCAATAAAAGAATATATTGATGAAGGAATATCAGGAGAATTCTTAGATAGGCCTGCTCTTACAAGACTTAGAGAAGACGTTAGGGCAGGTCATATTTCTGTGGCTATTTGCCTGGACCCTGATAGACTCTCAAGAAAGCTTATGAATCAGCTCATTGTTACAGAAGAAATAGAAAAACATGCAAAGCTTTTATTTGTTAATGGTGAATATAAAAACACTCCTGAAGGCAATTTGTTTTATCAGATGCGTGGGGCTATTTCGGAGTTTGAAAAGGCAAAGATTAATGAAAGAATGTCCAGGGGAAGACGGGAAAAGGCGAGACAGGGAAGAGTAGTCAGAAACTATAATATATATGGATATGATTATGATACCGAAAATGAAAAGCTTGTTGCAAACAAGTATGAAGCTGCAGTAGTAAAAATGATATTTGATCTTTTTACAGGAAGGCACAAGGATATTAAGGTACAAGGAATAAACGGCATCGCAAAATATCTTACTGAGCAGGAGATACCTACTAAAAAAAATACTGGTGTTTGGCATAGACAGGTCGTAAGACAAATTTTATATAATAGAACATATATAGGTGAGTTTTATCAAAATAGGTGGAATTGCGAAGGTATGTTGGGTAATAAATTTAAGAAATCTGAAGAAGATAAAATTTCTGTAAGTGAAAGACCAAAAGAAGATTGGATTTTAATAGAATGTCCAACAATTGTTGAAAAAGATGTATTTGAATATTCTCAGAAACTGTTAAAAGAATCAAGGAGAAGGTGGGCTGGAAAAAGTAAAAATAATTATCTTCTAAGTGGATTGGTAAGGTGTGATTTATGCGGTAATACAATGGTAGGAAGACGGGGAAAGAACTGGGGAAAATACATTTTTGAATACGTGGATATAAAAAATACAGCTGGTTCAAAATTTAGAGGATGTGGTAAAAAAGTAAAAATTGAAGAGCTTGATAAATGTGTTTGGAATACTGTACTGGATTGGTTAAACAAGCAGGATGCAGTTGAAGATGAAGAGGAAGAAAACAATGCATCTTTTGAAAAAGCTGAATTGGAGCGTATTGAAAAGCGCCTGATTGAAATTGGTAAAGGTAGACAAAACTTAATAAATTTTATAGCAATGTCCAATGACTTGGATGTGAGTGGAATAAAAAATGTAAATGATAAGTTGAAAGAGTTAAAGGATGAAGAAGAGAGCTTATTAACTAAACGTGATGAGTTGGTTCCGGATATAGATAATCTGAAACATTTGAAGTATAAAAAAAATCTTATTAAAGAAGCATCAAATTACTATTTAGCCAAATCACCTGGAGAAATTACCTTTGAAGATAAGAAAGAATTGATAAGACTTTTAATTAGGGAAGTTAGAGTAGGAGATGAGGAAGTTAAAGTATTTGGAATATAATACTTTATTTTTAAAATGGACATGCTATAATATTAAGGAAGAAAGGCATTTCTTTAAGCATATCTATTGACATTGAAAACGAGATTTTGATGCAAATACGGTGTACAAAAAAAATACAAAGTGAGGTATCATTGCAGGATCCTATAGGAGTAGATAAAGAAGGCAATGAGTTGCCATCAATAGGTTATCTACAACTCTATGATGTAGTATTTTCAGGCATTGTAGGATATATGAAAAGATCGAAATTATCATTTCTTTGGCTTTTATCCTTAAAATATACTGCATAATCAAGAATACTTTTTAAGAGCTTATTTTTCTTTGCAGGATTATCTGTTTGTTTATAGGCATCAATAACATGTTCTATTTTTGGTATTAATGTCTTTTTTGCAATAGTTTTTTTAGATTCTTTATTAATTTCTTTTCTATTGTTATGAATTGCTTTCTCTATTTTTTGAATTCTATCAGATATATTATTTGATCTTTCTAAATAAATATCAATATCATAAATTCCACGTTCAAGTAAATCATGAAGATTGCTTTTTTGTTTATTTAGATCAGCCAATTCTTTCTCTAATGCAGAAATATTTTTTAAGAAAGAGTCCACATTCAAAGGAGAATTATTTGTAACAGCATCCTGGATTTCAATCTTATATTGTTCCAACCAATCAGTAATACTATTAATTACTCTTTCTTCTATATATTTAACTTTGCTACTCTTATTTCCGCAATTGTTGTAGCACATAATTTGGTCATCTTTGTTTTGATGAGACCTTAATACCATGCTCGAGCCACATACCTTACATCTAATTAATCCCGCTAAAGGGTTTGTAATACCATTGGTTAGTTGATAAGGAACGTGATACTTTTTATTAAGTATGTCTTGAGCTTTTAAAAACATATCCATTGATATAAGTGGTTCGTGATTTCCATTAACTACTATCCATTCATCTTTTGATCTTGTTTTAGAATCTCTAGCCTTTCCGGGGGTAGTTGACTTTTTTATTTCTTTCTTTTTCCATGTAATTTTACCGGCATAAATATTATTTTTTATTATATTAAGTACTGAAGAAGACTTAAAGTCAATTCCAGTATAAGATTTGTAACCCAAAGAGTTTAGTTTACTGGCAATTTTGCAGCCACCCATTCCATTAATATAATCCGAGAATATTATTTTTACCACTTTTGATTGTTCAGGATGGGGGACTAAAATTCTGTTTTTACCATTATATTTTATCTCATATCCATATGGAGCGAAAGTACCAAGATAGGTTCCCTCTTCAATACTTCTAACACGGCCACGTTGTAATCTTCTATTAATAATTTTTAATTCTTTCCGGGCCATAAATGCTTCAAATTCGCTGTACTCTTCATCAAATTCATCATTAAGATCATAAATTTTGCGAGGAGTTAGTATTTTCGTATTTGTATTTTTTAAAGTTTCCAGAATAAGTCCTTGCTCTCTCATGTTGCCACGCCCGAGCCTATCCAAATCCATGCAAAGAACTCCATTTATGTGTTTGAATTCTGATTTTTCTAAAAAATCTAACATTTTAAGCATTTCAGGACGATGTAAGATACTTTCACCGGATACGATTTCTTCAAAAATCTTAACAACATTAATGTTATTTTTAAAAGCATACTTAAGTAAGATGTCTCTATGTTTATCCAATGTTGTATTGATTTGTCCCTCTATTTCTTCATCAGATCTTGACTTTCTCAAATACATAAATGCATTTAGCATATTTTCACCTCCATCTTATTTATAAATTATGTTAGAAAATGAAATGTATTATTATATAAATATTATTATATCATATTCTCATAGATGAAAATCTATGGAAGTTTATAAAGATATAAGTATCTATTATCACATACTTTCCACTCAAGCTTTTGTTTGGACATAAAATTAAACTTATACATAAGCATATCATGAGTAACATTAAAATAATCTTAAACCTCATGAATTGAATTAAAATCATTTTTTAAATGGTCTAACAGTATACCAGTTGGAATTAAAAAATCACAGGCCCATTTTAGTGCAAGCTGTTCCTGTTTATCTATTGCAAGTCTATCTCTATAACACATATATTTTCTTGGGGTTATATCTCCAATAGTCATTCTGTAATGTCCTATCTCTTCTGCAAGTACGCACCTATAAAGTCTTTCATTATGCTTGATTGTTTCATTAATAAGGGGTGCATGTACAAAAAGTGAAGAATATTTTTCCAGAAACAGAGTTCCAAGCCTTAGAGCCTGTAAATTCGATTCGGGGTCGATTGAAACTCGCTAATCGCTCAAACAACAATCTCCCATTTCCTTACCGAATTAACAGGCTCTACAGTCTTTCCACAATGTTTTTTCCAAAATATTATTCAAGGTGAAACCATAGAAGTTTTTGTCACCACACATGTTCTCTCTTGGAATGGTGAGTTGTAAAAGTTTATATTTCGGATCTATAAAAAAATTCAGATCTGAGGAAATAATTATCATCTTCATTGTCAAAAGAAAATGCTTGAATTTCAGGTGCATTTATTGTGGAGAGTTTTTTAAGAACCGATTGGGGACCAATTTCCAAAGCGATTGTAACACCACACTTTTGAATATACTCCATGATGGATTTCCACAGAACCGGGCTAGCCATTTGAGTGGTTAAATGATCGGCTATCTTGTTGGCACTTTCGTAAGGCGCAACTGTAGCATTTGAAATTACCGGATATTCAGGTTCGTTAAACTTGTATCCTTTTAAATGTCTCTTCCATTGAAGTGCTGCAGGCACCATAAGCATGCTGTGAAATGGAACACCTCCGCTGATGGGAATAAATCTGGCACCAGCCTGTCTAAGCTTCTCACCGGCTTCATACACAGCTTCTTTATGGCCTGATATAACTATCTGGTTTTGCGAATTCAAAATTGCAATATCGACGTATCTGTCGTCACAGGTAATGTTTTTGCATATCTCATTAACATCATCATGGCTTACCCCTTCCACAACAGCCATTGCTCCTTTATCATAAGGAATGGTATCCCTGGTTACCCGAACCATATCATAGGCAATCCGAATGGCATCACAAAATTGTATACATCCTGAGCATGTTAATGCAGAGAACTCTCCGTAGCTCTGACCAACTGCCAATACCGGAGGAATACCAATTTCTTTCATGTATAC
>CAYYEC010000274.1:0-5775 GCA_964470745.1 uncultured Eubacteriales bacterium
CTGCTCCATCATCATAAGTAATTACCGCCAATAGTCTGTTTCTGCTATCATACTCATATCCTGTCTGGCTGTATGAGTCAGATTCACTAGATTTATTGTTTGTAATCTTTTTCAGAGTAATGTTTCCATTTCTGTCATAGTAATGTTTTTTAACAGTATATTTTATTCCACCGTTATCTTCAAATGGAATTGATTCAGTCAATACCCTTCCCAAGTTATCATATGTGTAAGTCGTTGAATATTTAGGTGATGCTGTATTACCTTTATTATCTGTTTTTGATATTACTCTTCCTAAAGCATCATACTTTACTGTTGATTCATTATTATTTATATCCTTTGTTTCAATAAGTCTTCCTGTAAAATCATATTTATACTGAGCAGTCCATGTATTTGACCATCCTTCATCATAAGCTCTTGCCTGTTTTTCTTCTATTTTGTTTCCAAGATAATCATAAACAAATGTGTCTTTATATGTTTTATCCTGTGTACCATTACCATTTGAATCATGGAGTCTTTCAGTTTTCACCATCCTTCCATGCTTGTCTACATATGATTTAGTTACTATATCTGGTGAGTTTGAGTCACCATCTATTGTTTTTGTTGTAACTGCATAATCGGCAGTTCCGTTATTATCCTCATCAAAAGCATCATTGTAACTGTATTCTTCCCTTGAAAGAACTGTAGTTGTAGTTTTATTAGTAGTTTCTTTATATTGCAGTCTTCCATCATTGTAGTAATTATAAGTTATTGTTCTCCAGTAATCACTATTTTGATTATTCTTTTCCGTTTGTAGTCTGAATTTACTGTCATAGGTATATGAATTCAGATATTCACCGCTTGTGACATCTTTTTCGTGCAGGAGATTTCCAAATACATCGTAAATGTACTGCATTTGATTTGAGTTTTCGTCTGTAACTGTTACAGTATTTGTAGTATCATTGTAATTCCATGATTTTGCAGTATTGTCTGGATTGGTTAATTGAGTAATTCTACTAAGCTTATCATACTGATAGCTTATCTTGTTACCTATACCATCATACTTTTCAATAAGATTTCCATACCAATCATATTTATATACTTCATCTATGGTTCCATCTGCATTTCCTGATTTTGCAGTAATCAGATTATTATCCTCATCTGTTACCCCTTCTGTCCATTTTCTTGTGAGATAGCAGCCGTTAAACTGCCCATCTCTAGCAGTATCATTGTCGGCATAACTGTATTTAGTTGCAATGTAGTTTGCCCAATTGTTATCAGCAAGGTAGTTTCGTTCTTTTGTTACATTACCGAAAGAGTCATAAACATAGGACGCTTTCTTTTTTATAGTATCATTCTCATAAAAAGATATCCATTCTATATTTTTATAATCTCTATCACCTAAATCATCAACTATATTTTCTATACTATCCGCTTTATATATTCTTATATTTGTTATAAAAATAGAATCTGTCGTACTTCCCTGTGTACTATTTTCCTGTGAAGAATTATTTGCAGCATTAACTGGGTATCCTTCATTTTTAAACTTTAATTTCATTATATCAGTATTTTCTGATGGCAAATTAAAGCTCCAGATACAATGTTGTACATTGCTTGTTGAAGATACCGATTTGCGTAATATATTTCTACTCCATGTACTTGGTGCATTTGGATCCTCAAAACAAATTCCTAATCCCATATTTGTATCAGACCAATAATCAAATTCAATTATATAGTTTTGAGAAGAATTAAACTTCAAATTTACGGAGCTACTTATATCAGTAGTAGCATCAAGTTCAGCAAAAGTACCTAACTCCAATTTAATAGTTTTTGAATTTTTTTGTGTTTCTAGATGTTGCAATTCTATTATGTTACTTGGAATTTCATCATTGTCCAATAAGTTTCTTTTATAGAATTTTGCATTTTTAAATATACCTATATCTGAATATGCAGGAACATATTTTTCCTTTATTGTAGTATTCGAATCTTTTTTATACTCTCTACTTGTAATGTAGTGGTAAGTTGGGTTGTAAGTATATATAGTTTTGTGTTCCGTATCTGTTGTACTGCCATTTGCCTGTGAGTCCCAGGAAGTAGTTATATCTCCATAGTCATCATATTGGTAGTTTTCAATTGACTCCAGATATTTAGTCCCATTATATAATTTCCTTGTTACTTTAGTAGGAAGTTTATTGGTATTATATTCATAATTTATTTTAGCTCTATCTATAGTTAAATTCTCATCTACTTCCTCCAAAGTCTTTAAATGTTTATTATTAAAAGTATAAGTGGTTTTGTTACTTTCACTATCAGTTATGCTTGTACTATAAGTAAAAGCTGACGGTAAATTATTAGGGTCGTTATTATCAGGGTAGCCTGTATAATTATTTGATGAATAATTATAGGTTTTCAGGTTATAATCAGTAGTTCCTTCCTGCTCTTTTCTTGTTTTTATTCTATAATATTCTTGTGTTCCTCTATTTCCAAGATTTCCTGTAGCTTTCTCATAAGTATATATACTGGTAGCTCCTGTTGGATAGTGTATTACTTCTAATATCGCAAATTTATTTGAAGTATCCCTATTTGACTTGCTAAAGAATGAGAAATTACCTATTTCAAGAGAATAACTAAATGTTGTTTCTCTTCCTTCCTGATCAACTTTTTTCACCAGTTTGTAATCCGTAGGATCTCCACCTTGAATAGATTCTAAGAAATACTGGATTGTATTATTACTATCGGGTATTTCGAGAGTTACCTTTTTTCCTGTTGCAGTGTTTTCGTATTTTATGTTTATTACTCTATCCAATGAGTCTGTAATCTTAGTTATCACAGGATGACTATTTATAGTTGTATGCTCAAATTTAATCCTATTATTAAACCTGTCATAAATTCTTAGTAATTGTCCACTACTTCCAAAATACTCTTTTTTACCATCTTTATAGTATAAAATATAAGCGTAACTAACACCATCAATAGTTCCATTCACTTGTTCTAATCTAATATCTTTCAAGGTATAATCTTTTAAATTTGAGTCTCCACTGGTTGACGTATATTGATATTTGTAAACATTTCCATCTGAAGTGTGAAGGTATTTATCACTTCCGTCTATTTCAATTGATGAAAAAGCAAAAAACCATCCAGAACCAAGGTTATTATGTTTTTCGTTATAAGTATCTGTTATCAATAAGTTATCTTTATCCGAATACGAATCCACCGGATCAAAACATTTTATATACCCCGCATAATAATGGTCGTAGTAAGTTCCTTCTATTACTCCATCATTGTTATCATCATAACTTCCTCCTCCGCTATTACTCTCCCAGTCATCTATTTTATCGTTTGCTTCAGATAATGTTTCATAAGTACCTAAATATTCTATATCTCCATAATGCGTCCATGAATCTATTCCATATATATCGTAGTCAGTATCTACCCAACCATATACCTCGTAATCATAGTCATTATAATAATCTATATCATAATCTGGTTTATATATGTTTGACAAACCTGAATCATATTTTGAAACTATCTCTAAGTTAAGACCATTTTTACCAAGTAAGTTAAGGTCAACAAATTTATAATTTAACTCTCCACCATTTAGGTTTATATTTTCACCATTCATTTCGTTATAACTAAATGGTGCCTGATAGTATTTATCATATACAACATCTGTTTCTTCTTCAGTACTTTGTTTAATTGTATTTAAAATATATACATTTTTTTCTAGTATTTCTATAAAACCACAAATGGATAATTCATTTTTTAATAAATAATCAACAATCCAATTAATATTAATATTATATAAGTTTGATGTTTCAATTATTTTGTTCCATTCTTCATCATTAAAGTTATTATTCTTTATAATTTCATTAGTATCATTACCTTTTATTATATCTACTATATTTTCATCTAGCATTTTAGCTACTGAATATGCTGACATAATATCTGTAACTGAATATTTTTTTAACATTAAATTTTTTATATTTTCAATTGTTTCAGAATTAAAATTCTCAATTTTTTTATATCTACTATATTTTATAATTTCTGTTTGCAGTTGATTAAAATTTTCGTATAAACTTAATAGCTGAACTATATCATTTATGCTAAATTGGCTTTGCATTATTAATTTTCCAATTTTTATAGAATCACTAAGTGTATAGCCATTCATTTCACATTCGAGTAGTATTTCTTTGCTTATCTCAAAATAATTACTAATGAAATCTTGTTGCTCTTGTGACGCTTCTGAATAATAGATACATTCATTAAATATATTGATTATTGTCTTTATTGTTTCAATATCCTCTTTATATACATCGCTAAATACTGGTTCGCTATTTTCTATATAATCATCTTCTTCATAGAATACTAAATTATTTAATGAACTATTAAAATCAATTACTTTTGAGTCAATCAATTTATTATTTATAATAGTCGACTTAATATTAAGAGGTTTTAATTCACTATTATAACTTCTTAGTAATCCTGCAACCCCAACCACATAAGGTGCAGCCATAGATGTCCCACTCATATATCCATACCCGCCATCCGGCAATGTACTTATTACATCAACACCGGGGGCATATACATCAACACTATCCCCATAGTTTGAAAAGCCTGCAATCTGACCTCTATTATCAACAGCTCCAACCGATATCACATTGGGCAAATCAAAAGCCGCAGGATATACAGCCGTATTCAGTCCATCATTTCCTGCCGCACATACAAATAGTATACCTGAGCTTTCCATTACTTCTTTTAATACAGGGTTATAACTATTTCCTCCCCACGAGCAGTTAATAACAGATACACCCATTCTTTCTGCATATTCAATAGCCTCAATTGCATCTGAAGTATATCCGTATGTACCGTTAATAAACTTCAGCGGCAGTACCTTACCATTTGGAGCAGCCCCGATTATCCCTGTTTCATTTTCCGCTGCTGCTATTATTCCTGCCACATGAGTTCCATGAACTTCGTATACTGAGTCCATTACTGTTTTATCCTCATTATAAAAGTCCCATCCATTTACATCATCAATATATCCATTGCCATCATCATCAATGCCATTATCAGGTATCTCAGATGTATTAATAAATATATTATCATTCAAATCAACATGATTTATATCAATACCTGTATCAAGCACTCCTATGACAACATCAGGTGAGCCTTTTGTAATCTCCCATGCCGGAAGTACATTTATGTCTATTCCGCTAATGCCTTCCTGTCCTCCTATTACCTGTCCATTATTATATACAGCCCACTGGACACTGAAATATTCATCCTGCGGTAAGTCTAATAAATCAAGTTTATAGTTTGGCTGTGCATACTCTACATCAGGGTCATTATTTAATTCCTCTATAACACTGTCAATATCATCTGTCTCATCAATCTCAAGCACCTCAAACTTGTCCATTTTTTTCTTACTGTCAAGTTTTTTCAGACCAAGTTTACTCTTTACCGTATTTTTCACATTATCTTTCTTACTTTCAGAATTAGTATCTTTGTACTTTATAATAAGCTCAGTTTTTTCCCTGCCTGCTTCTAAAGCCTTATTACTACTACTTTGAGTGACTTTAGCTTTATCATTTTTTTCAGCAGCCGGGCTGTAGTTTGCAAATAATGTTGTGCTAATAAATGCTGTTATTAACAGATGTGCTAATATTCTTTTTATTCTATACATTGTTGACCTCCTAAAAAATAATTGTCTGAACCATGATTCACTGGATTTTAGGATTTACGAGATTTTAAAATCCTGTTTAATCCTTTAATCCTGTAAATTCAGGTTCAGATCTTACT
>CAYYEC010000275.1:0-5774 GCA_964470745.1 uncultured Eubacteriales bacterium
TTCTTAAACCTTGCGAATGATCCTGTAGTTGAAAGAATAATTACTCCTAGATGTGCTCTAACTGTTGCTGAGCATTTAGCTTTTAAACACGATATGCATGTGCTGGTTATTTTAACAGATATGACTTCCTACGCAGAAGCATTAAGGGAAATCTCTTCATCCAGAGGTGAAATACCAAGTAGAAAGGGGTATCCGGGATACCTGTATAGTGATTTTGCTTCTTTATATGAAAGAGCTGGTATGATAGAAAAAGCTAAAGGATCAATTACCCAGATTCCTATATTGACTATGCCAAACGATGACATTACTCATCCAATACCGGATTTAACCGGTTATATAACAGAAGGGCAAATTGTTTTGGACAGATCAATGTTTCAAAGTGGGATATACCCTCCAATTGCGGTTCTACCATCTTTATCCAGACTTATGAAGGATGGTATCGGTAAGGGATATACAAGGGAAGACCATCCGGAATTAGCAAACCAGCTATTTGCATCATATGCAAAAGTGCAGGAAGTAAAAGCATTGGCTTCGGTTATAGGGGAAGATGAATTAAGTAATCTGGACAAAATGTATATGGAGTTTGGAAAGAATTTTGAAGAGCATTTTATTGCTCAGGAGCATGATGAAGATAGAAATATTAATAATACTCTTGATTTAGGCTGGACGCTACTTTCAATCTTACCTGAAAGTGAGCTTGATAGATTATCACAAGAAACAATTGACAAGTATTATAAATCAATTAAAGAATCAGGTGGTGTTCTGTAATGGAAACCAATGTTTTCCCTACAAAAGGGAACTTGATAAAAACTAAAAATACTTTAAAGTTGTCTTTATTGGGCTATAGTCTCATGGATAAAAAGAGGAATATATTGATAACTGAAATGATGAGTCTTATTGAAGATGCTCAAAAAATTCAGTCCATGATTGATACGACATTCAAAGAGGCTTATAAGGCTTTGGAAACTGCAAATATTACTATTGGTATAAGCGATGTTGAACAGCTTGGGTTTGCTATTCCAGAGGAAAAGTCTGTAGATATTAAATTCAGGAGTGTTATGGGAGTTGAAATACCTACTGTTAAGAGTGACGATATAAAGATAACTCCAAGCTATGGATTTTCCAGAACCAATGTAGCACTGGATGAAGCTTTTACAAAATTTATGAAAGTTAAGAACCTTACTCTTATGCTTGCTGAAGTTGAAAATGCAGTATACAGGCTTGCAATTAATATTAAGAAAACACAAAAAAGAGCTAATGCTTTAAAGAATATATTAATACCAAGATATACTAAATTAACTTCAATAATACAGGATGCCCTGGAAGAAAAGGATAGAGAAGAATTTACTCGTCTCAAGGTTATTAAAGGTAGATAATAGAGTTACTATATAAATGCAAAACATATATATGTTGCAATAAAGACATTACATGGAAGAAATATGCAATACATAGATAGAGGTATATTATTTTGCAATATCTGAATAAGAGATGTGAATTGTTTATTGCAAAAAATATAGAATCCTACTTTTAAGAAAGAAAAAACATTATGAAATTACAATTATATAAATATTTTATGAAAATAAACCGCTGTTTTGCTTGAAATGTATGCAAGATGGCGATTTATTAATTTACAGGAATAAAATTAAAGAAGAAAAACAGATAGGATTTACATGCATGAGTTTTAAAAAAAATATTGGCTATGATAAAAATAATAGTGTATTATTAATTAGATAAATGTTTTAATAAGGATTTAAAAATTTAGGAGTGATTTTATTGAATAAAATGAGCGCAAGACTAGGGGAAGAAAAAATCAGTTCTTTGTTAACAAAACTTTCCTTACCAGCTACAATTGGGATGATGGTTAATGCATTATACAATATTGTAGATACTATATTTATAGGTAGAGGAGTTGGAGCTGATGCTATAGGAGGACTGGCAATTGCTTTTCCTATTCAAATGGTAGTGATGGCATTTGCTTTTTTGATAGGAATTGGTGGAGCTTCTGTTTTTTCAAGAAGTTTAGGTGCAAAGGATGTGGAGAGAGCTGAAAAAGTTGCAGGAAATGCAGTTTTTTCAATAATTATTTTAAGTTCAATTATTATTATGATAGGATTGATTTTTACTGAACCGTTACTATATTTATTTGGGGCTACAGAGACTCTTTTACCATATGCAAAAGATTATATTTCTATAATATTTATAGGAAGTATTTTCTTTTCATTTACTATGACTGCCAACAATCTAGTTAGAGCAGAAGGAAACGCGAAAGTTGCAGCATTAACGATGATTGTTGGGACTGGATTGAACATAATACTAGATCCAATATTCATCTACGGATTTAAGCTTGGTATAAAGGGTGCTGCTTATGCTACGATTATCTCGCAGTTTATATCTTTTATATTTATTCTAATATATATGTATAGTGGCAAAAGTGTTCTAAATGTTAAACTAAAGGATTTAGAGCCAGACATAAGTATACAAAAAGAAATATTTGCCATAGGTGTATCTGCATTTGTAAGACAGGTATCAGGAAGTCTTGTAGCTATAGTATTCAATAACTCATTAAGAATGTATGGTGGAGATAATGCTATAACAATAATGGGTATAATAAATAGATTAATTATGTTTTTTTTCCTGCCACTATTTGGAGTTGTACAGGGAATGCAGCCAATTGTTGGATTTAACTATGGAGCGAAAAAGGTAGATAGAATAATAGAGACTATTAAACTTTCACTTGTTGTTACCACCACATTAGCAGCTATAAGCTGGTTGATTGCAGAGATATTCCCATTTGGAATAGTAAGTATATTTACAACTAACATCGCTATAATAGAAGATGGAGGTAAAGTAATGAGAATTATACTAATGTTTATGCCTATTATTGGGATACAGATAATTGGAGCTTCCTTATTCCAATCAATAGGGAAAGCAATTCCTTCATTAATATTAGCGCTATTAAGACAAGTTATCATATTCGTCCCTCTTATACTTTTATTGCCTCTGATATTTAATGACAAGCTTTTTGCTGTATGGATTTCGTTTCCAATTGCCGATGTAATTGCTACAATTATTACAGCAATTATGCTAAAAAATGAGTTAAAAAATATTAAAATATCTTTGATAGATGATAATATAGATGAAAATAATATGGCAAAAGAACCAGTAGCATAAAATTTCTCTATCTATCACTTATGTCACTATTTATTACATGGAGGGTATTGTCTTGGATATACCAATTTATAATAAATTAATAAAATATTCACGATCCAAGCCAACAGTTTTTCATATGCCAGGTCATAAATTAGGAGAAGGAATTCCTAAAGAGTTATTAGATAATCTTACAAAAATAGACCTGACAGAGATAGAAGGCACTGATAACCTTCACTATCCAGAGGGAATAATAAAAGAAGCACAGGAATTGGCGGCTAAAGCATTTGGAGCTAAGAAAACTTTTTTTTTAGTAAATGGCTCAACCTGTGGAATACATGCAATGATAATGTCAACATGTAAAAAAGGGGATAAACTTATTGTTGCGAGAGACTGCCATAAATCGGTTATCAATGCAATGATTATGGTTGGAGTCAATCCTGTGTATATTAAGCCAAGATACAATAAAGAGTTTGATATTTCAACAATAATTAATATAAAAGATATAGAAAATGCTATTAAGCAAAATCCTGAAGCTGTGGGCGTATTCTTAACAAGACCGAATTATTATGGACTATGCTGTGATATTGAAAAAATATCACAAATAGTTCATTCAAATGATAAAATTTTAATGGTTGATGAGGCTCATGGATCACATTTAAAGTTTTCAAATAAGCTCCCGATTTCGGCATTGGAAGCAGGTTGTGATTTGAGTGTTCAAAGTGCGCATAAAACTCTGCCAGCACTTACTCAAGGTGCATACCTTCATATTGGATCAAATAGCATAAATATTGGAAGGCTGGAGCAAGTTTTAAGAATGATTCAGACATCCAGTCCGTCTTATATAATTATGGCATTCCTTGATATAGCAAGAGAGATAATGGACACAGAAGGGGAAAAAAGAATTAATCTATTATTAGATTATCTATGTGAATTTAATAATAGATTAAGCAGATTGCAAAATCTGAAAATAATAGATGAAGCTAATTTAAAAGAATGCGCTCTTGATAAAACAAGACTGACAATTAACTTTAAAAGTATTGGATTAACTGGTTTTGAAGCATGTACTATTCTAAGAAAGAAATATAATATTCAAGTGGAAATGGCAGATATGTCTAATGTAGTTTGTATAGCTACTATATCAGATAGAAGAGAAAGTTTTGAAAATCTTATTAGCGCATTAAATGATATTCATTCTAGCTGTAAGGGTAAAAAGATTTTAGCCGATATACATAGTGTGGATTTAAATATTCCTATACAGGGTATTGAACTGTCAGAAATATTCACATGTGAAAGTCTAAAGATAAATTTAAAGGATGCTGTTGGGAGAATAAGCAAAGATTTAATTACACCCTATCCACCCGGAATACCAGTTATATGTCCAGGAGAAATATTTACAAATGAGGTTACACAATACTTGATTGAAATAGTTAATTCAGGTGGAATTGTAAATGGAGTGGAAAGTGATTTTAAAGTAAACGTTATAAAATAAAGTGACAATTGAAAGAGAGTTAGAGAATGGGAAAAATATTTTGTCTGATGGGAAAGAGCAGTTCAGGTAAAGATACTATTTTTAAAGCCTTAAGAGAAGACAGGGAGCTCAATCTAATACCTGTTATTCCTTACACTACAAGGCCAATAAGATGTAAAGAAACAGACGGAATTGAGTATCATTTTATTAATGAGCAAAAACTATCCGATTTTGATAGATTAGGTAAGATAATTGAAAAGCGAGCTTATAACACAATAAATGGCATTTGGCATTATTGCACAATTGATGATGGACAAATTGATTTAGAAAACGGAAACTATATTTTAATAGTAACGCTGGAAGCTTATGTTGAGCTAAAAAAATATTATGGGATTAGTAATGTAATTCCTTTTTACATCCTGGTAGAAGATGGTATAAGACTTGAGAGAGCGTTAGCCAGAGAAAAACAACAAAAGACTCCAAATTATGATGAGATGTGTAGAAGATTTTTAGCTGATAATAATGACTTTTGTGAAGAGAAGCTAATAGAGGCTGGAATAAAAAAACACTACAATAATTATTATTTAAATGAATGTTTTACTAATATAAAAAATGAAATTTTATGTTGGGTTTAGGGAGTGAATTATTATGAAGGTAAATAAATCATTAAACAAGATGCCTAATATTTTGGAAATATCAGCAAAAGATGAGAGAAAAGCTGCAAGCAGTACAAAATCAGGTTTTAACTCCCATTTGAAAAAAATGAGCGGAGACACTCAAGATGAAAAATTAAGGGAACTTGCAAAAACTATTGTTGAACAAGGAGAAAGATTTTCTAAAAAGATTGACTTATCAGAACTTAAAGCCTATAAAAGAATGATAGCAGAGTTTATGGACGAAGCTGTAAAGACCTCAAGTAAGTTTTCTAAAGAAAGTTTTTTAGATAGAAGAGGAAGACACAGGGTATATGCAACTATAAAAAATGTTAATAAGGAGCTTGATGAATTGACTAAAGAAGTTTTGAAATCTGAAAGGGATAATATAAAAGTACTACAAAGTGTTGAAGATATCAGGGGAATGATATTAGATATTATTCTTTGAAAAATCAATAAGTATGTTACAGTACATCCGGAAAAGGTATGCTTCCAAAAAGTTT
>CAYYEC010000276.1:0-5744 GCA_964470745.1 uncultured Eubacteriales bacterium
ATATTTAATTTTGAAGGTATTCTATTAATGCCAATCTGTGCTCTGGTAGTATTAATAACTATCCCCATACTATCACCACCTATATTGAATGCAAAAAAGACTTAACATTTTATTTTTCCCTTATCTTAAAAAGTCTACCAGTGAAGGCTGAATAATCTTAGCACCTCCTGCTAAGGATGCTTTGTATACATTTTCTTCATTTTGTAAGTTCATTATGGTTTCTGCCATATCTACATCTTCATTTTGACTCATTAACTTAGTAAAATTTATATTGTACGTACTCAATCTATTAGAAGTCAATTCCAATCTATTCATTCTTGCTCCTATATCAGCTCTTACTCTTAATACACTATTCAAATCAGAATCTACTACTCCTAAAATTGAACTAATTGAATCACTATTTCCTTCATCAAGAGCTGTTATCAAATTATCAAATGTTTGGATTAAGCTGCCTTTCAAAAGACTTTTATCCGATCCATCTACTTGAGTATTTGTATTTAACCCGAGATCTGCAGCAGCAGAAGATGTTCCATCAATACTGATTATAGATGTGACTCCTGTGGATCCACTGGTAAATATTAATTTATTAGCATTAGCTTCAACTGTTATATCATTTGCTGTTGTAGTTTGTGCATTTACCTTGTTTTGAATCTCCAAGGCCACATCTTCTATGGTTGAATATGTAGTATTATTTAATGTAATATTTATATTTTCTGCATCTACACTTAAAGACAAAGTATCATTAGGTGCACTAATAGTAAGTGGAGTAGTTATATCAAAGTCCCCTGTTACTTTTCCTGAAGTAGCTCCAAATGTCTCTCCTCCATTATTAAATAAATCTCCACCTAATACATTAACTGCAATTGTATCCCCAATTCCAATTTCATAAATAATTTTTTCAGTTTTTTCTACTTCAATTAAAAAATTACCATCTTCATCTATTAAATCTTTATCTGTTTTAAATCCTGAAAATATATTTCTACCTGCATAAGTATTGTTTGATAGATTTATCGTTTGGTTTTTAAGCTGTTTTATTTCCTCTTTTATTTTCTGCAAATCATCTGGAGTATTTGTGCCATTAGAAGCTTGTACAGATAATTCTCTCACTCTTTGAAGCACATCTCCAATTTGACCTACCGTACTTTCTGACATCTCCATCCAAGAGATTGCATCATCTACATTCCTTTGATATTGTTCAATTTCTGAAACATCGGTTCTTAACTTTAATGCTCTAGCCGCAACAACAGGGTCATCAGATGCTTTACTAATTTTTTTACCAGTTGTCAATTGCTCCTGTATTTTTGACATCCTATTTAAGTTTTCTCCTAAATTAAACATCATATTATTTACAATCATATTATTAGTTATTCTCATATTTTAAAACCTCCAAAACCTATTCACCTATCATCTAAACGTATTTAACAAAGTGTCATAAAGTTCACCAATTGTCACTATCATCTTTGCGGAAGCATTATAAGCATGCTGAAATTTTACCAAATTGGTCATTTCCTCATCAATTGATACGCCTGAGTCGGATAATCTTCTATTTTCAATTTGTTTTATAATAACATTTTGAATTGAAGTAAGTCTTTCCGCCTGTTGGCCGTCAATACCAAGTCCAGCAACTGCAGCTTTTATATAGTCTTCCGGCGCACCTTCCTCAAACATATATACATTGTGCCTCATTTTTATAATTGAATTTAAATTTTCAATATTTCCAACCTCTCCAGGCGCATTTCCTGTTGAAATTGTATTTAAATCATTCATAATATCTTCACTTACTGCAAAATTCTTTGCAGTTATATTGTCATATTCTGATGTAATATCGCTCATCGTAGTTTTACCATTAATAAAAGTTGTACTATCTATTGGGTTTCCATCATCACCTGTAATAGTAAAAAATCTTACCCCGGATGGAGCATCTCCCTCCACTGAATTTAGCATATATCCATCAGCATGACCAGAAATATCATCAATTGTTCCATCTCCATCACTATCAATAAAGCCTTCATTAAAAGCCTTGGCAAAGGTTCTTACAAATGTATTTATCTTATTTATATAACTCGGTATTCCTCTGTAAGAAGGACTTCCATTTAATCCCTCATTACCGTCCCTTATATCAAGATATCCCCTTAATTCTCCTGATTTAACCTTTAACTTATTCCCATCTTCCCAGGATACTTCATATAATTTTTCAACATCTTCTTCATTCAATTTAGTCTCTCTTTGTTTTACTACTAGGTCAGTCTTATCAAAATGATTTACTATATCTTTACCACTAACTGTTATGGCAAAATGAATATCCTCCCGTCCATTAGGTAATTTACCAACTTTTATTTCATTTACATCAATATTAATAAGCTTTGATAAATCGTCAACTAATACTCCTCTTTGATCCCTTAAATCATTAGCTAAACTCCCATCGAGTTCTGCTGTATAAATCTGTTTATTTAATTGAGTAATTCTTTCTGTTATAGAATTAATATTATCTACTTCAAGCTTAACCCTTGAATCAATATCACTTTGCATTTTTTCCAAATGATAAGCTAAACTATTAAAGTATTTAGCAGTTGTTACTCCTCTTTCTCTTACTAAAGCTCTTGTAGCAAGGCTGGATGGTTCTTTAGCAAGTTCTTGCAGTGAATCAAAGAATTCATCAACAACTGTTGCATATCCACTATCAGAAGGTTCATTGAATATTGCTTGCATTTCATTTAAAAGCTCTGTTTTTGCATTCCATTCACCAAATGACTCATTTTCACTCCAATATTTATAATCCAGATATTCATCTCTAACTCTTTCTATGCTAACTACTTCAACTCCAGTCCCAAGCATACCAGTACCATCTGCAATAGATAAAGGTCTGGAAGCTGTCTGAATAGCCTTTTGTCTGGAAAATCCAGGAGTATTTACATTATTTAAATTATGGTTTACTACACTTAAACTCTTTTGTGCTGCAAAAAGTCCTCTAGTAGCAACATTTAATCCAAAAAAAGTTCCACCCATTTTTTATCACCTGCCTACAAGTCCCATTCTGTTAATAATATTATCTATCATTTGATCTATTGCATTTAACGCTTTTGAAGCTGCATTATATGCAAATTTATATTTCATCATATTTGACATTTCTTCATCCATGGATACTCCCATTACGGAGTTCCTATAGTTATCCGCTGAATTTACCAGTTTTTTTTGATTTTCTGAAATTCTTAATGCATCACTGCCACTATTTGCAGTCTCTGATATAATGTTTTGATAATATTTATCCACACTCATTTCACCTTTATAGTCTGTCATTATATCAGCATATCTTACATTGGAAATATTAAGTGCAATTTCATTATCTCCATTTGCACCTGAACTTCCAGTAACAATATTATTGACATTTGCAATATTATCATTTAGCTTTAAATTTCCCATTTCTATAGGATAAGCATCATTAATTGTATCAAAAAAATTAGTTCCATCATTACCTAAAAGATTTTTACCATTTGAGTGAAGGCTATTTACCTCTCTTGCCATAATATTTATTAATGCATTAATTTTTTTCTTTAAGTTTGAAACTATTCCATTAGAAGGCTCAACAAAACCTATTTCTTTATTAACACTGGCATTTATAGCACTATTTATATCCTTCATTAATTCATTATATGCTGTACTATCTATATCAAATATACTTCCCCCTGTACCATCTGTTATTGTAGACCATCCAGACACTTCCCCTGATGGAAATCCACTATCATAATATGAGGTGTTAGTTACTACTGATGTTTTTATTCCTTTATTGTTTAAAGTATTTATATACCCTGTAACAAATGCTTCAACATCCACTTCATCTCCGCCTATGCTCTCCCCAGAAAATACCACTGCATATTTTGAGGCTTCACTTCTAAAGTCAGAAATAGCATCCAAATTAATAACTACCGTGCTAAAATCATTTGTATTTCCTGCATCTTCAACCACTGAATTAACAGCCTCTTCAAAAGAACTTCCTATAGTGTCAATATTATCTTTATTCCATATACTTGTATTAGTCGTAGCAGTAGTAGAATAAGTAATCAGTCTTAAATTATAATCCAACCCACTTTTTTTAAGCTGATTTACATATTCATTTATAGAGTTTTTAATATTTGTTAAATTAGCATTACTTCCATTAGAATTGTCTATAACAAAAGTTATGTCTGCTTTTGTATTAGGAGTTCCATTTTCAGTACTACCTTTGGCACCAATAATTGAACCTCTAGCTTCCAATAGTCCACATATGTAACCATTTTTAACATCTACCGTATAATTAGTTCCTTCCAGCTTTGGGACATAGTATAACGCTCCGGCTTCACTTTCAGCAGCATATAAATTGGTCTGTTCTCCTTTATTTACAAGATAATATCCATCCAATGTAATATCAACCTGTCCATCTTTCGCTTCATAAATGTCTACATTCCCTAGATATGTCAATTTATCTAAATAAGTATTTCTTTGGTCTCTATAGTCATTTGCCGAGTTCCCGGCTGTTTCTTGCTTTGTTATTTCAACATTCAAAGCTGCTACTTTTTTTGTCAGTTCATTAACTTCATCAATTTTTACATTCAGTTCAGAGTTAATATCATTCTGAAGCTTATTTATTTGCTGCCCCATATGGTTTACATATTGAGTAATAGCTTCTCCTCTTTGTCTGACTAGAGCTCTGACTGTTAAACTGTCTGGAGCTTTAGATAGCTCCTGCCAAGAATCCCAAAAATCATTCATTACATTTTGAAGACCTTCTCCCATAGGCTCTCCTAAAATAGCCTGCACATCCTCCAGTGCATTTTTCCTTGCTTCCCAATATCCTAAGTTTGTATTTTCTCCTCTATATATATTGTCCATAAAGCTCATACGTATCTGCCTTATTTCCTGAATTCCTGCTCCTAAACCAATTTGAAATTTATCATTACCAGATTCTACATAATTAGAGTTAGCTATCATTGCCTGCTGTCTAACATATCCAGTTGTATTCACATTTGCTATATTATGACCAGTAACCTGAAGAGCTCTGTCATTTACTACCAACCCTGAACGAGCTATATTATATCCCATAAAATTCACAGACATTCTTGCTACCTCCTTTCTACTAATGCTGGTAATTGGTGCCCTTCACCCTACTATAGTTTTACATCAAAAAAGTTTCTTTTTTTATTTCCGCTTTCAATTCCCTTATTTCCGTAGTTGTTATTGGCAACACCCGTATCTGATATTAAGTTTAGTGAAAAGTTTATATATTCCAGAGAATTCTTAATAAGCTTTGAATTCAATTCATTAGCATCTTTTATATCCTTTAGAGTGGTATTTAATTTACTTTGGTATCTTTTTAGCTTTTCACCTAGATTTGTTTCAACCCTTTTAACTAATTCTAAAATTGTCAACTTGGTAGTATCTAATTCTACCTCTTTAGATATCTTTTCTGTCAAATCCTCTCTAAGGCTTTCAAGTTTACCAATTTGCAGGATTAGAGTCTGCTCCATTTTTACTATACTGTCTAATTCAGCAACCTTGCCCTCAACTATAGAATTTGTCTTATTTTTTGATATTTTTAATAAATCCTCATAAATTGAGTTTTCTCTATCCAATACCATTATTAATTGTTCAACTAATTGTGTATTCATTAAATCAAACCTCCTGATATGGGTGATGGGCGAGTGGGAACAGGTAATGGGTTAAACAACTTTCTTCCTATTACCTATTGCCTTTAACCCCAACTTACATAC
>CAYYEC010000277.1:0-1097 GCA_964470745.1 uncultured Eubacteriales bacterium
GTGTAGTATGGGATTATGAATTGAATTTAGGTGGAATAGGTGAAACTGGGAGTTTAGCAGCCAATACAATTGCTAAAGATGCAGATCTTGTTATAGGAGTTGGTACTAGATATACTGATTTTACAACATCATCAAAATGGATATTCCAAAACCCTGAGGTTGAATTCGTAAATATAAATGTTGCGGCCTTTGATGCATATAAATTAGATGCAGTAAAAGTAGTAGCAGATGCCAAAGCTGCTTTGGAAGCATTAGCTGGTGAATTGGAAAAGATTAATTATAAATCTGCATATACAACTGAAATTAAGGAAGCTAGAGATAAATATATAGAAGAAATTGATAGAGTATATAATGTTGAATATACTGGAGAAGGCTTTATTCCTGAAATCGCGGATCATATTGACCGAGAAGCAGTATTTGGAGAGTTTCAAAAAATAACAGGTTCATGCCTGACTCAGTCAAGAGTATTAGGTGTGCTAAATGAAATGCTCTCAGATAAAGACATTGTTGTTGGGGCATCAGGAAGTTTACCTGGGGATATGCAAAGAGCCTGGAGGCCTAAAGGTGTTAATACTTATCATATGGAATATGGTTATTCATGTATGGGTTATGAGGTAAATGCTTCACTGGGAGTTAAGATGGCAGAACCTGATAAAGAAGTCTATACTTTTGTTGGAGATGGTTCATATATGATGCTTCATTCTGAACTACCCACATCTATTCAGGAAAAGAAAAAAATAAATGTTATTCTATTTGATAATATGACATTTGGGTGTATTAATAATCTTCAATTGGGACATGGTATGGATAGTTTTGGAACAGAATTTAGATTTAGAAGTGATGAAACCGGTAAATTGGATGGAGGATTTGTTCCGATAGATTTTGCCATGAATGCAGCAGCATATGGATGTAAGACATATACGGTAAAAACAATAGAAGAATTAAAAAATGCAATTATAGATTCTAAAAAGCAAAAAGTATCTACTTTGATTGATATAAAAGTATTACCTAAAACAATGATTCATAATTATTTTTCATGGTGGAGAGTTGGGGCTGCGGAAATATCTGATAGTGAGAGAATACAGGCTGTTTACAAG
>CAYYEC010000277.1:1107-5743 GCA_964470745.1 uncultured Eubacteriales bacterium
GAAAATATAACTCAGTTTTATTGAGCTTATTTTTTAAATTTATTTGTTACTATTTAAATAAAATATTAAATTATATTATGAAAAGTATTGAAATTTACTAAAAGTAATGGTAGAATTAAATCAAAATATACTCAAGAGTTACCCATGAATTACTCAATGTATATTAAAGAAGATTGAATTTGAAACTATAAGTTAAGTGATATTTTATACTTAGTTAAAACATTTGAATGAATAATAAAGATAATAGAATTTTTGAATTATACTATGGAATAAAGCAGCATTAAAGCGGAAAGATTATTGAGGTGATAAAATGCCATTGGCATCAATGAATGAATTGCTACTAAAAGCAGAGCAATCAAATTATGGAGTAGGTGCATTTAGTATTACTAATATGGAAACAATAATGGGAACTATTAAAGCAGCGGAAGAATTAAAATCTCCAATCATTTTACAGGTAGCGGAAGTGAGATTAAAACATTCTCCTTTGAAATATATAGGGCCATTAATGGTTGAGGCAGCTAAAAATGCTTCTGTGCCAGTTGCAGTTCATTTTGACCATGGTCAAAGCTTAGAAGCTATAACTCAAGCTATGGACTTGGGATTTACATCTGTTATGTTCGATGGTTCACATCTATGTTTCGAAGAAAATATATCTCAGACTAAAAAAATTACAAATCTTGCACATCAGAGAGGTATTGATTGTGAAGGTGAGATTGGAAGAGTTGGAGGAAGTGAAGACGGAAATCAAAAAATTCAAATGTTAGTAACGGGTGTTGAAGAAGCGGTTGGGTTTGCCAGAGAGACTGGTGTGGATGCATTAGCTGTTGCCATTGGAAATGCACATGGTGTTTATGTACAAGAACCGGATTTACAATTTGAAAGATTACGGGAAATTAATAATGTGGTTTCAGTTCCATTAGTTTTACATGGTGGATCAGGGATTTCACATGATGACTTTAGAGAATGTATTAAACGTGGGATAACTAAAATTAATGTAGCAACAGCTACTCTTGTTAGTATAGTAAATAATTTGACAGATTTATATAAAAATAATGAAAAGATAAACTATTTTACTTCTCATAATCAAGTAATTGAAGGGGCATATGAATGTGTAAAAGAACACATTTTGGTATTTGGAAGTAACAATAAGGTTTAATTTAATTTAAAATATCCGGAGGAAGTGTAATGAAATATTTTGAATTTGATGAAAAAAGAATAATCGATATAATACCTGTAGGAAGAATTGCAATTGACTTTAATCCTAACGATATACATCGTCCTTTAGAAGAAAGCAGATCATTTACAAAATATCTTGGAGGTTCTCCAGCTAATATTGCGGTAGGGATGGCCAGATTAGGGAAAAAAGTTGGATTTATAGGTAAAGTATCTGATGACCATTTTGGAAGATTTGCTGTAAATTATTTAAATAAAGAAGGTATAGATACTTCGAATATTTCAGTTGCAAAACATGGAGAGTCATTAGGTCTAACTTTTACAGAAATTAAGAGTCCTACAGAAAGCAGTATTCTTATGTACAGGAATGGGATTGCTGATTTACAACTATCTCCTGAAGATGTTAGTGAAGAATACATAAAGAAAGCAAAATCAATTGTAATATCTGGAACTGCACTATCTGCCAGTCCATCCAGAGAAGCATGTTTGTTAGCGGTTGAATATGCAAAAAAACATGAAACAATTATAGTATTTGACATTGACTATAGAAATTATACATGGAGATCAAAATATGAAATTTCATTATACTATTCTATAGTTGCAAAGATGAGTGATATTATTATTGGTTCACGTGAAGAGTTTTGTCTAATGGATGCATTGATTGATCCTGAAAATGGTGATGATAGAAAAACAGCTGATAAATGGATTTCATATGGTAACAAGATAGTTGTTATAAAACATGGTAAAGAAGGTTCTACAGCATATACTTGTGATGGTAGAGCTTTTAAAATAAAGCCTTTCCCGGTAAAACTTTTAAAATCCTTTGGAGGCGGAGACGCTTATGCTTCAGCTTTTCTATATTCAATTTTAGAAGGCTGGGAGGTAATAGATGCTCTAGAGTTTGGAAGTGCATCGGCATCCATGCTTGTTGCCAGCCATAGTTGTTCTGAGGCAATGCCTACGGTTGATCAAATAAATGAATTCATTGAAGAAAATAAAAAAATATATGGTGAATCAGTAGTAAGAGCATAGCATCTTGGGTACTTGATGATAGGTGATAGACAATTGGCATAGGAATATTATTAAATCACTTAACCCTATATCTTATCCCATTGCCTATCACCCATAGCCATGAGTGAAGCGAATATATACAGGAGGTATTTAGTAATGAAGTTTGAGAAGTTGAAGGAACTGAAAACAGGATATAATGTATTTACAGAAGTAAGTGGAAAACACAGTGATATGATGATGGATGCAGGTATACTTAAACTTACTGCCGGTATGAAAGAAACTGTTGTAGACCTAGCAAAGGAAAGTGCTTACTTACTTCTTGATGGTAAGGTACAAATTGAATGGGAAGATCAGAAAAGTGATATGGAAAGAAAATCTCTTTTTGATGAAAATCCATGGTGTTTACATGTTGCTAAAGAGGTGAAGGTGAAAATTACTGCGGTGACTGATGCTGAAATACTTAGACTTCAGGCAGTGAATGAAAAATCTTTTGATTCAAAGCTATATACTCCAGAAGATTGTAGATCTGATATTTTTGGCGAAGGTGTATGGAATGATTGTGCGAGAAGAGTGGTAAGAACTATTTTTGATTACTCTAATGCACCTTACTCAAATATAGTGATGGGAGAAGTAATAAATTATCCTGGAAAATGGTCAAGTTATATTCCACATCATCATCCGCAACCGGAAATATACTATTATCGTTTTAATAAGCATCAGGGCTTCGGCTGTTCTATTATTGGAGATGATGTGTATAAAATAACTGATAATAGTATTTCGGCAATACCTGGTGGCCTTGTACACCCACAGACTACAGCTCCGGGTTATGCAATGTATTACTGCTGGATGATAAGGCATCTTGAAAACAATCCGTGGGTGAGTAGAATAGATGAGGATGAGCATAAATGGCTTTTAGAACCTGATACTAAAATATGGCCTGATAAGGAATAATTATAAGGAAATATTCTGTAAAAAAAAAGCATTTAAGAAAGGGCTGTCGAGCATGAAAATGGATAATAATAAGGTGAAATTAGGAATAGCACCAATCGCATGGACTAATGATGATCTTCCAGACTTAGGAAAAGAGAACACTTTTGAACAGTGTGTAAGTGAAATGTCATTAAGTGGATTTACAGGTAGTGAAGTTGGCGGTAAATATCCAAAGGATACAAAAGTTCTTAAAAAGGCGCTTGATTTAAGAAATATCCAAATATGTAATGCCTGGTTTAGTAGTTTTTTTACAACTAAACCAGAACAGGAAACAATCGACGAGTTTGTTAAGCATAGGGATTTTCTTTATGAAATGGGAGCAAAAGTTATTGGATGTTCAGAACAAGGGTTAAGTATTCAGGGACGAGATAAAGCAATATTTGATGAAAAACCAATATTTACTGATGATCAATGGAATAAACTTGCTGCAGGAATGAATAAACTGGCTAAGCTTGCAGAAGAAAAAGGGATGAAAGTATCACTTCATCATCATATGGGGACGGGAATTCAGACACCTGCTGAAATTGACCGTTTTATGGAAATAACAAATGATGATGTATATCTTTTATTTGATACAGGTCACATTTATTTCTCAGAAGGCAGCCAGGAAGCGGTAGATGCAATACTTGACAAATATATTGATAGAATTGTACATGTTCATCTTAAAGATGTTCGTCCGGAAATACTAAAAAAAGTAAAAGCTGAAAAGTGGTCATTCCTAAGAGCTGTAAAAGAAGGTGTGTTTACAGTGCCTGGTGATGGAGTAATTAATTATGATCATATTTTTGCAAAACTTAATAAAACAGGTTATGAAGGTTGGATGGTTGTTGAAGCGGAACAGGATCCTGCAAAAGCAAACCCATTAGAATACGCAATGAAAGCACGTAATTTTATAGCTGAAAAAACAGGATTATAATTTTTATAAAGAAAGAGAGATGGAACCATGATAAAATTAGGGATTATCGGAGCTGGAAGAATTGGCAAGGTTCATGGAGAAAGCATAACAAAATATGTGCCGACAGCACAAGTTAAAGCAATAGCTGACCCGTATGCTAATGAAGCAACAAAGGAGTGGGCGGCATCATTAGGAATTATGAATGTATACGATGATTACAAAAAAATACTAAATGATCCGGAAATTGATGGAGTACTGGTATGCTCATCTACAAATACACATTCAATAATATCAATTGAGGCAGCAAAAGCCGGAAAACATGTTTTTTGTGAAAAACCAATTGATCATAATTTGAAAAAAATCTATGAAGTATTAGAGGTTGTTAAAGAAACAAAAGTAAAATTTCAGGTAGGATTTAACAGAAGGTTTGATCACAATTTCAAAGCTATAAAAGAAGCTGTATTAAGAAATGAAATTGGAGATCCGCACATTATAAAAATTACTTCAAGAGACCCTGCTCCGCCACCAGCTGAATATGTTAAGGTATCGGGAGGAATATTCCTTGAT
>CAYYEC010000278.1:0-5711 GCA_964470745.1 uncultured Eubacteriales bacterium
TTGGAAGTATACCTTTTCCGGATGTACTGTAACATACTTATTGATTTTAATATAGATAAGATATTTTGTATCTGTCTGGATGGCACAAAAACAAAATGAGTCAAGGATGTATCCTTGACTCAAATAATTACAGTTATTGATTTTGATTCTTCGCATTTTGTATTTCCTGCTCTGCTTTTTTTGCAATCTGCTGTAAGTTGCCTAGATTGCCTAATTCATCTGAAAACTCTGCTTTTAATTTAAGCTGTTCAGTTATTAAATTAATTTTTTTTAATGCATTTTGGGCATTGTTTAAGTTATTTTCCTGTTGTTGATTTTTCATTAATAATACCTCCAATTACTTGCTTTTTAAGTCTAGAGATAGTATTAGCTGTTTCATTTAAAATAATTCTTATTTACAGCTCAATGTTGTTTTATAAGCATTTATTCTTTTTCATAATGTTTATGTTTTCCTTTAAATTGCTCTTTAAAAAATTTAAAACCATCTTTGCCATCCCATTTTTCAACTTCCTGACTAAATTCTTTTAATTTGGCAACAGCTTGTGACTTATCGATTTTACCTTCTTTAACTCTTTCCTCAAGTTTTGATTTAAAATCATTAATCAATTTTTCCTTTTTTTGTGGCAGAGTAAGTTTTTCAAAATCTTGTATTTCCTTTATTTTTGTGTTTATCTTAGCAGTTATTTTATCTGCTTTTTCTTTGGTTATCTTACCTTCCTTAAGCATAGTTTGGATTTTTTCTTTTCTGTTCTCAAGTGATTTTATAGGGTCTTTGTTAAATTCCTTAAAGTTTTTTTCATTATGGTCTTTAAAATGTGAAGCTATATTACCACTATTTTCTTTTGATTCATATGAGATAGAAGTATCGGCAGCAGCAAATGCTGTTGTTGCAGCAATTGAAACAATTATAATGACAGTTGAAAAAGTTTTTGAAAGCTTCATTAAACCACCTCCTGAAAAATATTATTTCCGTTTAGAAAAAAATTATGGAGTTAATTTTGTGAATGATTTGTTAAAAATGTTTTGTAAAAATAAGAAAAATTTTAACAGGAATAAAGCCATGTATTCATAGGCATGGAAGTGTAAATATTGTTTACAATGGTTTAAAATAGATTTAATAGTTTTTTAAAAAGACTTAAATATGCCAAAAAATGAAATATTTAAGTCTTATTGTTTTTTAAAGCCTGAACAGGTATAATAAATCATAGAAACGGTATGTTAATTTAGTGTTAAGCAATGATGAATGATAATAGTACTGGTGGTAATGATTGCAGAAGGGAATTTTATGGAGCTTAGGGACAGGATATTCCAAAAATCTATTTTTTCAAGATTAATAATCACTTTTTTATTTATATTGTTACCTATTTATATGTTAAGCGTAGGCATTCATAAATGGGGAGTGGCAATTATAAAGACTGAGATTATAAATTCCATGAAATCTCAAATGGATTACCATAAAACTGTTTTTCAGAATGAGTTTATCAGGATACAGAATTTGCAGAGTGAATTAATGCAGGATGAGGATTTACTGAAATTGGCGAATATTCCGCAAGCATTAAATGATTTTGAAAAAGCTCAATCAATGAATCGGCTTCTTGGCAGGATGCATACATTAAAGAGCAGTAGTATTTATATAGAGGATGCAGAAGTTATTATACCTAAAATAGACAGGACAATTTCCGCAAATAAAGGTATAATCTCTATTTCAGACAAGGAAGAAGGAATAATTTATTTTTATTCCGGTAGAAATATTTCTATGTTGGTAAATGAAAGTAATGAGCTTCTTTCAAGAGTAAGAAATATTTCAATAAACAACAAGAAAGCAAATCCTAATTTTGTTTTACAGATTAAATTCTCTAATGCTATGCTGAAAAAGACTCTTTCATCTTTCAATGTATATAATGGAAGCGGAGCATTACTTTATCATCCTGAAGAGAAATATGTACTGAGTACAGTTAGTGATTGCCCTATTATGGAGCAAATAGAAAATAATATCGGCAAATCTGTCAGGACAGAGAATAACTATATGGAATTTGTCAGTTCAGAGGATATCAGGTATCTGACATTTTATCAAAAACTCAGTTATAATGACATCTGGCTTGTTGCCTATGTCCCTAAAGAACAGGTATTTTCACCTTTAAGTAAATATATGTATATTTTATGGTTATTTACCATCGTTTCTGTTATCATCGTTTTATATTTCTCTTTTTCAACACATAAGTTTCTTCAAAGACCTTTAAAGAAGCTGGTAAGTGCTTTCAAAAAAGTTGAAGCAGGAGAAATGAAATTTACTATCAGACATAACACAAATGATGAATTTCAATACCTTTATACAAGGTTTAATGCGATGCTTGTCTATATTAACAACCTTATAGATCAAGTATACACACAAAAAATAATGAGTCAAAAGGCTGAATTAAAACAGCTCCAATCACAAATTAATCCACATTTTCTGTATAACAGCTTTTTTATAATGCAAAGAATGATACAGGGAGATGATAAGGAAAATGCAATAAGATTCAGCAACTTTCTTGGAAAATATTTTCAATATGTGACAAAGAATGCAAAGGACGAGATGCCACTATACAAGGAATTAGAACATTCAAGAATTTATACGGAGATTCAGGCAATACGTTTTTCAAATGTATCTATCAAATTTGAAGAAGTGCCTGAAAAGTACAGGGATTTTTTAGTACCGAGGCTTATACTCCAACCTTTGATAGAAAATGCATTCGAACATGGATTTAATACAAATCTAAATCAACGAACCATTTCAGTTCGATTTATTGAAGATACTAAAGGATTGTATTGTATTGTTGAGGATAATGGAAGTACTGTTGACGAAGTAGATTTGTATAAACTAAACAAGCGCCTGTTCGAAGAAGATGCAGGAGGAGTAGAAAGTACAGGACTAATTAATGTGAATAAACGAATAAGACTTAAATTTGGCGGCAGCAGTGGAGTGACAGTTTCACGGGGTGAAATGGGTGGCTGGAAAGTATCGGTCTTTTTTGAAATTAAGGGGGAATATGATGTATAGGCTTTTAATTATCGATGACGAACCTTATATTGTTGAATGGGTTTATGAACTATTCCAGCAACATCAGGAATTGGACCTGGATATTTATAAAGCGTATTCCGGTCTGGAAGCACTTGATTTACTTAGAAGGGCTAAGATTGATATTGTTTTGACAGATATAGAAATGCCTGATATGAATGGTTTGGAACTTCTTGCTGAAATTAATCGGAGTTGGCCTTTATGTCAAGTGATTTTTCTAACAGCCTATGATGAATTTGAATATGCTCATATAGCCAGTAAAGGAGGAGCAACCTATTTACTGAAGACAGAAAGTGATGAAGAAATTATTAAAGCAGTAGAAAAAGCAGTCAATGAAATAGATAATATCATAAAGCAGGAAGAATTAATTAGAAATGCGAAAAGGCAAATGGAAAAAATGCTTCCGATTATGCAGAGAGAATATTTGATTGAAATGGCAAAAGGAAGCAGTACATCTGATATTTCCCAGAGTCAATTTGAGGAGTTGGGAATAAATTTAAATGCAAATGGCAGCATATTTCTTTTAATTGGCAGAATTGATAATTGGTTTTTGGCAAAGCAAGCCAGTGACAGGGCTAAACAGACTGCAATAATACAAACAATTATACAAAAGTTCTTTTTTCCGGTACTAAAATATGCGTATCTGCAGCTTGATAACTCTATGCTGGTTTGGATTATTCAGCCGCAAGAAAATTCAAAGGATAAAATAATATCTGCTTCTCTTTGGGAAAAAACAATTGTTTATGTGAAAGGTTCACTTGATTCGATACAGGCTCAATGTAAAAAAAGCCTGGAAACCTCTGTTTCATTTGTTATAGACAGCAAGCTGTGCACATGGGATATATTGTCTCAAAGGCTTTCATCCCTAGTGAAGCTGATGAACTACGGGGGTATAAATAAAAGTGAAATGGCGCTTACAAAAATTTATTCAAATGATGACAATGTAAAGCAGTCGGACCACTATATTAATTGTATGCGAGAGGTTACGTTCTGGCTTGAAAAGATGATTAGTCTGGAAACATATCTTGAAAGCGGTCAACGTGAAGCGTTTTTTAGTTTGTTTTTGGCGTTTAAGGATAACTTGATTCCCATCATCAAAAAGCATTCCAGCCTTGGTGTTGAAGTTTACTTTTCAATTTCCCTTTTATTTCTGACTTATATAAACCGTTACGAGTCTTTACTGGAAAAGCTGACGACGTATTCGGAGCTGATAAGGCTTATGAATATCAACAACAGCATGTCATATGAAGAAGCCTTTAATACCTTTGAAAGAGTTGCGGATATGATATTCCAGTATCAAAGAGATGATAAGGGAATTAATGACAGCAACTTGATATCCAGTGTTCATGAATATATTCAGAATAATTTGGATAAGGATGTATCTTTGGTTAAACTTGCTGATCAGGTTTATCTCAATCCGGCATATCTTTCACGTGTATATAAGCAGATTACCGGAATCAATTTATCTGACTATATTTTTAATACAAGAATGAATAAATCAAAGAAAATGTTAAAGGAGACCAATATTAAAGTTCATGAAATAGCGAGTGCAGTCGGATATGAATCAGTTGCTTATTTTATCCGGTCATTCAAGAAAAATACAGGAATGACTCCACAGGAATACAGAGAAAGCTTAATAATTTAATAGCTCAAAAAAAGCACTAAATATATGACTGTCTTCCAAGGCGATATGATTTAGGGATTGTTAAAATAAACTAACGACTAATTTGTTTTCAAAACTGCTTGAACAGTTCAGATTTTGAAAACAAAAACGGAGGTAATATTTTAATCGACTCTTAGTAAGTGTTTCTGAATTGTGTTGATGTAATGCTTGTAACAGCAAGGAAATTGAGTTTCTTAATAAGGAGGTTAATTATGCTAAGTGAGACTTTTGCTCTATGGAAAAAAAATGAATATTCATATCCTGTTATTGGGGAGTTTATTCCCAATATTGTTACTTATGTTCATGATGAAGATAATAGGAAAAGACCTGGGATGTTAGTAGTTCCAGGCGGTTCATATTGTTCGGTATCCCCAACGGAAGGAGAACTTGTAGCCCTGGAGTTTTATGAAAAAGGGTATAATGCGTTTGTGGTTACCTATACAACAAATCTGTTTATGACAACACCTTTGAAGATACAGCCCTTGAAGGACTTATCAAAAGCTGTCACAATTATCCGTATGAAATCGGAAGAATTTCATATAGACCCAGATAAACTGATATTGTGCGGATTTTCTGCAGGGGGACATCTTTGCGGCAGTTTGGCTGTTCATTATGATGCAAAAGAATTGGTTCATGGGTGTGAGTATGAAGGAATCAGTAACCGACCGGATGCGGTAATTTTATCCTATCCGGTTATTTCATCGGGAGAATATGCCCATAAATCTTCTTTTACAGCACTTTTAGGAGCAAATGCAACGAATGAAGAACTGGAATATATGTCGCTGGAAAAACAAGTTGCAAATAATACACCCCCTGTGTTCCTTTGGCACACTGCAGAAGATGAAATTGTGCCTGTAGAAAATAGTTATTTGTTTGCAAAGGCATGTAAGGAAAAGGGGGTAGCCTTTGAACATCACGTCTTTGCAAACGGACCTCATGGACTGTCACTGGCCAACGAAGCATGGGCTTTGGGAAAATTCAGCGGATTTT
>CAYYEC010000279.1:0-5697 GCA_964470745.1 uncultured Eubacteriales bacterium
TACTTGTTGGATTCCAGCCAAGCAAAGTTTTTGCTTTAGTAGGGTCACCAAGTAATTGTTCAACCTCTGCCGGTCTAAAATATTTTGGATCTACTTCTACAAGAACTCTGCCAGTAGCTTTATCAATTCCTTTTTCATCTAGTCCTTCACCTCGCCATTCAAGCTCAATACCAGCCTCTTTAAATGCAAGTTCAGTAAACTCTCTTACTGTATGCATCTCACCTGTCGCTATTACGAAGTCTTCAGGTGTATCATGCTGAAGTTTAAGCCACATACACTCAACATAGTCTTTAGCATATCCCCAATCTCTTTTCGCATTCAAATTACCTAAATAGAGCTTTTCCTGCGTGCCTTTTGCAATACGTGCCGCTGCTAAAGTTATTTTTCTAGTAACAAAAGTCTCTCCACGTCTTTCTGATTCATGATTAAATAAAATACCATTTACAGCAAACATATTATAAGCTTCTCTATAGTTCTTTGTTATCCAAAATCCATATAATTTAGCTACACCATAAGGGCTTCTTGGATAAAAAGGTGTTGTTTCACTTTGAGGTACTTCCTGAACTTTACCATATAATTCGGAAGTTGATGCCTGATATATTCTTGTACAATCCTCATAGCCTAAAAATCTAACAGCTTCCAATAATCTTAACGTACCTACTCCATCTGTATCCGCCGTATACTCCGGAACTTCAAAAGAAACTTTTACATGAGACATTGCAGCTAAGTTGTATATTTCATCTGGCTTTATCTCTCTAATTAGCCTTATCAAATTTGTTGAATCTGTCATGTCCCCATAGTGCAGTTGAACTTTTCTATTAATATGCATATCTTTTAATAGCTCATCTATATAGAGATGCTCTATTCTACCTGTATTAAAAGACGAACTTCTTCTTAAAACTCCATGTACTTCATATCCTTTTTCAAGTAAAAATTCAGCTAAGAATGAACCATCTTGCCCTGTTATTCCTGTAATTAATGCTTTTTTCATCTTAATCTCACCCTTTAATAATTTTTTGAACCTAGTAAATGACTTTTATATCCACATTCATTAACTATATTTATATCAAAATAATTTTTTGTATCCAAAATATTTTTATTTCTCATAATCTTATTTACATTCTCTAACTTAATTTCATTAAATTCATCATGATTAACTGCCAACACAATCAAATCACTTCCACTTGCCGCCTTATCCATATCCATTAAATACCTATACTCCTTAACATATGGATCAACCAACCTTATATCATATCCACCTTTCGCTTCCATCAACTCAATCAAATGAACGATAGGACTCTCTCTCATATCATCAATATTTGGCTTATAAGTAATCCCTAAAATAGTAACTCTCTTCTCACCTTCAACATCCTTTAAAATTTCATCAATTCTATTTAGCACATGCTGAGGCATACTATCATTAATCTCTCTAGCCAATTTAATAATCTTTGCAGTCTCCGGGTCTTTCTCAACTATAAACCATGGATCAACAGCAAGACAATGCCCTCCAACACCAGGCCCTGCCTGATGTATATTTACTCTTGGATGCTTATTGCAAAGTTCAATAACTTCCCATACATTAATACCTATATTTTCACTTAATTTTGCCAACTCATTTGCTAAAGCTATATTAACATCTCTATAGGTATTTTCCATCATTTTACACATTTCAGCAGTAGTTGCATCTGTTAAGTATATTTCACCTTTAACAAATGTCCTATATAAATCTTTTACCATTTCTGCAGATTCTTTATTTATTCCACCTACAATACGATTATTATTAACTAATTCCATAAGTATCTGACCAGGTAATACCCTTTCAGGCGAATGAGCTACAAATACCTCTTCTCCAATTTTTAATCCTGACTTCTCAATTATTGGACACATTAAATCTTTTGTTGTACCAGTTGGAGAAGTCGATTCAAGAATAACAACATTTCCTTTCCTGATATAAGGAACAATTGATTCAGTTGCAACTTTTACATAGCTTAAATCTGCTCTTTTATCTTTAGTGATTGGAGTAGGTACACAAATAACAAATACATCTGCTTCTTCTGGCTCACTCTTTGCTTTTAAGTTTCCAGATGTTACAGCTGCTTGTACCATTAAATCTAAATATGGTTCTTCAATTATAATTTTACCTTGGTTTAGTGCAGTTACAACTCTCTCATTTACATCCACACCTATTATCTCATGTCCATGAGTTGCAAACATGGCTGCTGTAGGTAATCCTATATATCCTAAGCCAATTATACATATTTTTTTCTTCTCCATAGTATCCTCCGCAAAAATTAATTTCTATATAAGATCTACTGGTCTATCTTTTCGTCTATCAAACCAGTATTTTATTGCTTCAACTATTCTCTCCGATGCTTGTCCATCTCCAAAAGGGTTTTTCTTCTGAGCCATATCATTATATGCTTCAGTTGATTCTATAAGCTCACTTGCTAACTTAACAACATTATTTTCATTAGTTCCTGCCAGTTTTAATGTTCCAGCCTCAATACCCTCGGGCCTTTCTGTCACATTTCTCAATACCAATACAGGCTTGCCCATGGAAGGAACTTCTTCTTGAAGGCCTCCTGAGTCGGTTAATACTAAATAGGATTTATTTAAAAAATTATGCATATCATCCATATCCAGTGGCTCTATTAGATGTATCCTAGAATGATTTCCTAAAATTGAGTACACCGTATCTCTAACTACTGGATTTTTATGTACTGCATATACTACTTCAACATCATTATATTTTTCTACAATTTTAAAAACTGCTCTACATATATTTTTGAGAGGTTCACCAAGATTCTCTCTTCTATGAGCAGTCATTGTTATTATTTTTTTTGAAAAATCTATTTGATTTAGCTTTTTAACTGAAAATTTGTAATTTTCTTTTATAGTAGTTTGAAGTGCATCAATTACCGTATTTCCTGTAATAAATATATTTTTTTCATCTATACCTTCATTCAACAAGTTTTTCTTTGCATTTGGTGTAGGTGAAAAGTGTAAATCCGTAAGTACTCCTGTTAGCTTCCTATTCATTTCCTCTGGAAATGGCTCATATTTATTAAAAGTACGAAGGCCTGCTTCTACATGTCCAACTTTGATTTGATTATAAAAACTTGCTAATGAGGCAACAAATGTCGTTGTTGTATCTCCATGGACTAATACTATTTCAGGTTTTTCTTTTCTTATAATCTCACTTAGCCCATTTAAAGCTCTTGTTGTAATCTGTTCTAGTGTTTGCCCAGAACTCATTATGTTTAAATCATAGTCTGGTTTTATATTAAATGTATTTAGCACTTGATCTAACATTTCTCTATGTTGTGCTGTAACGCATACTATACTTTTTATCTCTGATGCTGCTTCTAGTTTTTTTACAACAGGTGCCATTTTTATAGCCTCAGGTCTTGTCCCAAAAACTGTCATTACTTTTATTTGACTCACTTTTCTATCTCCTAATCTATTTTTTCTTTCTCCCAAACAAAATAAGATAAAAATTTTTCCCCATTCTCATTTTCTATCCTCTTTTGGACTCATTATATATAAACCTGCTAAGCAATTAAAATATTTTTCATTATTTATAGCTAACACAAATTATTCTCAATACAAAAAGATGCAATAATAACATCTGCATCTCCTAATTTTTTTCATTATTATATTAATTTAATATACATTTCACATTAAAGCATTTTAGTTCAAAACCTTTAACCACTGAGAACACTGAGAGGCACGGATTTTCACGGTTATTTTTATTTTTACCTCAACATTTGAATCTATTCTCTAATGTCGGTGTTATATCTATATTATAATCTTTCTGTGTACTCAGTGTATCTTTTTTCCGTGTACTCAGTGGTTCATGTTTTTTTATCCACTCAATGGCATAGCTTCGCCATATCGACAATCAAAAGCCAACAAAATACGTCAATTCTCAATTCTCAATTCTCAATTCATCTCTAACATCCTCACTCCTCAAAAGGGCCGAAACACCTTTTTCAGACTTCAGAATTTTTATGTTCAATTTATGAACAACTTTATTCTACAAAAGTTTACAGTTAGTGTCAAGAAAAAAATACTGCCAATAGAATTTTAAGTTAGGTTTTTAAATCTATAACCACTGAAGACATTGAAGGACACTGATTTCCACTGATATTATTGTTTGCTTTATCTCATTAGTTTGAGGCTATATCCAGTTTTCTATTTCCAAACCTTCTATTCTGTTAAAATGTTTTTCATTATTTGTTACTAATACTAAATTGTTTTCAATACAAAAAGATGCAATAAAAATATCTGCATCTTCAACAATTAATCCTAATTTTTCTTAATTGGGCATATATCTCTGCTGCCAATTTCAAAGTTTTTATGCTGAAATTTATTATTCTAATTTCCTGACAAAGACTTTCAAATAAGTCTAATTTCTTTTTACTTTCTATTAATACTAATCCTCTATATATTTCATAGTATGTTATAGGATTCATTATTATTTAATTACCTTTTAACAATTCCTTTTTTATCCTGTCCATTATTCTTATATCATTTTTTAGAAAGTAACTAATAATGTTAGTATCTAATGTATATGTTCTCACAGATCAATATCCTTTCCAGAAAAAGAAACTCGCTTTTTTATTGTTTCATCAAATATCTTAACCTTCTCCTCATCTTCATCAGCTAATAAACCATTTAGCTTTTCAAAAAGTTTAATCTTTTCATTTATTTCTTCCATTTTTTTATCTTCTTCTCTTAAAATTCTTAATATTATAAAATTTCTATCCCCATCAATTTCATATTTAATTTTGTCATCATTAATTTCAAACTTTTCTAATGTATCTTTTGAAACATAAATACCTTTTTCGTGATTTGTCTCAGAAACTACTTTCACACTATCACCTGCCTATTACAATATATTTATATTATACACTAAATTTAAGCATATTAGTAGCATTTTAGTTCAAAATCATTTAACCACTTAGTGGTCTGTAACACATATTGTTTATGGTATGAAGACCATAGATTAAAGAAGTAGATTTATAACGCTTTAAATAAATCCTTAAGTATAGAAGCGTTATAAACTACTTGCTCAATTGCCAAGCAATCTCTCATAAAATTCTATCTGCTCATCTATAACTTTTCCTATTTCATAACTTTCAACTACCTTACGCCTTGAATATTTTCCCATTTTTTTCGCTACTTCTTCATTATCCAATATCTTTTCAACTGAAACTGCCAATTTATCAACATCCTTAATAGGTACTAAATACCCATTTTTCCCATCCTCTATCAGCTGCCTGCATCCTCTAATATTGGTAGTAACGACTGGAATCTCCATACTCATAGCTTCCAAAATAGTCCTTGGAAGCCCTTCTCTATATGTTGGTAGTACAAATATATCAAACATTCCCATCACATCTACAATATCTTTTCTAAACCCAAGAAGCTCTATACTCTCTTCCAATTTTTTTACTCTTATAAAATCCTTCACATACCCCTCTAAAGGTCCATACCCTATAATAACAAATCTAACATCATCACGAGCCTCCAAAATCCTCTCAGCCATCTGCAGATATTCTTTTATCCCTTTTTCCTCAACCAAACGACCGATTATGCCAACAACTTTTTTTTTCAAAAAAAGTTGTTGAGGTTTAGGCTTAGGTTGAGGTTTAGAAAAACCTTTTATTCTATATTTTTTTCCATCCAATCCTT
>CAYYEC010000280.1:0-1174 GCA_964470745.1 uncultured Eubacteriales bacterium
ATCAAAAGCGGCTGATGTATTAAACTATGCTCAGTCTAATATAACCGCCAGAATTAAACAATTGGAACGGGATTTGGGAAAACCATTGTTTTACCGCCATAGTAGAGGAGTTAAACCTACATCCGCCGGCAAGGTTTTGTATGATTACGGCAAAAAAATTCTCAGTCTATGTGACGAAGCTGCAAATGCAGTAAAGAACTCTGATGCTGCAAGTGGAATGATAAAAATAGGTGCTATTGAAGAAATCGCCACGGTCAAATTACCAAAGCTTCTATCACGTTATAGCCAAGGCTATCCAGATGTTGATATCGATATGACAATAGGCAATACAAGTAATCTTATAAAACTGGTACTTCAAAATGATATAGATGGTGCATATGTTGTTGGGCCTGTTACAAATAATTACATTAAGCAGCAGTTTATTATGCAAGACGAGTTGGTTTTGGTCACAAACCTATTGGAAGGGAAAAAGATAGATTTAAAAAGCTTAGAAAATAAAAAGGTTTTATTGACTAATGCAAACTGCTTATACAAAGACAGACTTGCTGACTGGTTTAAACAAGAAGATATTTCATTCGGAAGAGTTATGGAATTTGGTTCTTTGGAAGGGCTGCTTACCTGCGTTAAAGAGGGATTTGGCATTACTGTTATGGCAAAATCCTTATTTGATGACCTCAGAATCAAAAATGAAGTTTCCTGGAGATTAATCCCTGAAAAATTCGGCAAAGTGGAAATTGTTTTTATTATGAAGCATGACAGCTGTGTAGCAGATAGACTGCAAGGATTTATTGAAAGCTATCACTCAAAGTGATAGCTTCTATATTTTTTATGTATTTCTCAAACGAAGATAATAGTAGTATTATTTAATTGAAAGACAGTATTTTTTAAGGAGGAGAAGAAAGTGAATGAACAAAGCCGGTATTATAGAGCTAAACTGGAATATGAAATTGATTCATGGGACTTAACGGATGCAATAAGGAATGGAGAAAAAGTTATCATAATTGATACTCGTTCAAGAGAAGCCTATGATAGAGAACATATAATTGGAGCTATCAACATCCCTCATGGGAGAATGGACTTGGCTTCTACCGGAAATCTTGACAAATCTGCGCTTGTAGTAACCTATTGTGATGGTATTGGTTGTAATGCATCAACCAAAGGGGCTTACAAAATG
>CAYYEC010000280.1:1184-5680 GCA_964470745.1 uncultured Eubacteriales bacterium
CGGTATACAATGCGGATGTCTTTAGTCCGCATAAAAATGATTGGATGGAGATTAACTTATGGAATTGATAGTTGCATATATTACAATTTTTGTAGCAATTTTATTAGGTGCAATTAGTCCCGGGCCAAGTTTTATTTTTATTTCACAACGTGCTTTGTCAAAATCAAGGATGGATGGAATAGCGGCATCTTTTGGTATGGGAATCGGAAGTGCTGTTTTTGCGACAATATCAGTTTTGGGATTGCATACCATCCTTACCGCAATTCCAATTTTATATATGGTTTTTAAATTTTTTGGAGGAACATACCTTTTATTATTAGCATTCAAAATATTTAGAAATTCTAAGAACCAATTTGTTGTGGGAGAAGCTGTTGATGAAAGCAATTCTTCCTTAAAAAACTCCTTGCTGTTAGGCTTTATTACACAAGTCAGCAACCCAAAAACGGCTATTGTAATTGGAAGTATACTAGCATCACTTTTACCAATGAAAGCAACACTATTGGAAAAGTCGGTTGTTATACCTATGGTTTTTATAATTGACACAGGTTGGTACACTATGGTATCGGTTTTTCTGACACTACAAAAGGTGAATTTTGTTTATTTAAATGCAAAAACCGAGATTGATAGAATTTCCGCATTTATTATTGGGGTCCTTGGAATCAAGCTTTTATTGAATCAGTGGTATTTATACATATTTCCAAGTTGGTCTATTCAAAAAAACCATTTATATACGTTATTATAAAATATGAACCATTGCTGTTAGATAATGAAATGCGATTAATGAACGGATGCAAGCATATTAAGCCAATATACTACGCAATAGCAGGGCAAAATGCCTTGCTTTTTATTTTGTTCAAGTAACCGTATTGACACCAATGGCAGGTGGAGCAACCTATGGACAGGAAAACAGGTTTATTCTCATTTTTATTATTATTACCCTTTATGTAGTTGTTTTATTATGACTTGGACTTTTATATAGTTATTTCTAAATGGAATTTATGGCTTTATTTCTTTGCCAGCTTTTTTTATATATGGAGTGTCGCAAACATTGAAAAATTATACGCTATCTATTGATATTTTTAAATAACAATGATACTATAGGTACTATCAAGCTATTGATAGATTTATAATCCAAAGTAATATGTACTAGATAAATACTTATTGCTTCAAAAAATTAAAATTGAAAGGAAGGATATATCTACGAAATAATTGTATAAGTTATTATTACTCGTATGGAGTATCTATATAAGTTCCACATCATCAATTTTACTTTCCAACTTTGTTTTGATAATTCTACAGCTACTAATTAAATTTTAAAAATAAATATTTTGCAGGGGGTATAAAAATGGAAAAAGAGAACAAAAGATCAGTGTATATTTTATGGATTCTAATATCTATATGCATAAGTCTAAGCGGAATTTTTACGACAAATGTATATGCATATGAAACAGTACACATCAATTCAAATATGACTTTAAGCAGTGATATGGAGTATCAGGATTTATACATTGATGGAGGGACATTTAATGCAAATGGCAAGAATATAACAGTACACGGTAATCTGATACAGGCAGGCGGTACATTTTATGTAAACGGCGGACAGGTTAATATAGTTGGAGATTACCGGATACAGAGCAGAAGTACGGATAGTCAAGGGAATGTAACATATGGAGATAGTGGTGGTTATTTAAAAATGACCAATGAAAATGACTATGTAAATGTTGGTGGAAGCTTTATAACGAAGAGTTATCAACACCATGGAGGATATTTGACAAAAGGAGTACTGGAAGTAAAAGGAGATTTTAGACAATACAAGCATTCATCAGGATATTGTGAAAACTTTCAGGCAAGTGGAACACACAAAGTAATAATGAACGGAGATGGAGAACAAAGAATATATTTCCAATATCCGGATCATTCTCGTTTTAGTGGTTTAGAGATAAAAGGAAACTTATCAGAACCCATTACAATAGAAACAAGAGCAAATGTTTCAGGAAATTTGACAGAGACCCAAAGGGTAATAACTAATAGTGGAAACATAGAGCTTTTAGGAGGCAGTGCAAATATATCAGGAGTATGGAAATATAATTTAGGTGTATCTAATGGATGGACACTTCAAGAAGATGAAGTAATTGAAGGCAACTTGTACATGCGAAACGGTACAATGAATTTAAATTATAAGAGCCTAATTATAAAAGGAGAACTGATACAGGAGAACGGAACAATAAATGTAAATGGTGGCAGTCTTATTGTAGAAAAAGATATGATACAGTCAGGAGGCACATTTTATATAAACGGCGGACAGGTTAATATAGATGGAGATTACCGGATACAGAGCAGAAGTACGGATAGTCAAGGGAATGTAACATACGGAGATAGCGGTGGTTATTTAAAAATGACCAATGAAAATGACTATGTAAGTGTTGGTGGAAGCTTTATAACGAAAAGTTATCAACATCATGGAGGATATTTGACAAAAGGAGTACTGGAAGTAAAAGGAGATTTTAGACAATACAAGCATTCATCAGGATATTGTGAAAACTTTCAGGCAAGTGGAACACACAAAGTAATAATGAACGGAGATGGAGAACAAAGAATATATTTCCAATATCCGGATCATTCTCGTTTTAGTGGTTTAGAGATAAAAGGAAACTTATCAGAACCCATTACAATAGAAACAAGAGCAAATGTTTCAGGAATTTTGACAGAAACCCAAAGGGTAATAATCAATAGTGAAAACATTGAGGTTTCAGGAAGCAGTGATAATATATCAGGGGTATGGAAATATAGCTTAGGTATATCAAATGGATGGACACTCCAGGAAGATGAAATAATTGAAGGCAACTTGTACATGAGAAACGGTACAATGAATTTAAATGGCAGGAGCCTAATTGTAAAAGGAGAACTGATACAGGGGAACGGAACAATAAATGTAAACGGCGGCAGTCTTATTGTAGAAAAAGATCTGATACAGTCAGGAGGCACATTTTATGTAAATGGTGGGCAGGTTAATATAGGTGGAGATTACCGGATACAGGGCAGAAGTACGGATAGTCAAGGGAATGTAACATACGGAGATAGCAGTGGATATTTAAAAATGACCAATGAAAATGACTATGTAAGTGTTGGAGGAAGCTTTGTAACCAAGTCTTATAATCGTCATTCAGGATATTTGACAGCAGGAGTATTAGAGATAGGAGGAGATTTTAGACAATACAAACATTCATCAGGATATTATGAAAGCTTTCAGGCAAGCGGAACCCATAAAGTAATAATGAATGGAGATAAAGCACAAAGTATATATTTCCAATATCCGGATCATTCACGATTTTGCAGTTTAGAAATAAAGGGAAGTTTAGCAGAAGCTGTTACTGTAGAAACAAGAGCAGTTGCTGCAGGTACTTTAAGTGGTTCAGAAAGACCAATAAGCAAGAGCTCAAATTTAGAACTTTTAGGAAGCAGTGCTAATATATCAGGAGCATGGAAACATAGTTTAGCTGTATCAAATGGATGGACGCTTCAAAAAGACGAGGTAATAGAAGGAAACCTATATATACGCGGCGGCACTGTAGATATGGCGGGTAACAGCTTGACAGTAAAGGGAAACCTTATACAGTCAGGCGGCACATTTTATGTAAATGGCGGACAGGCTAATATAGATGGAGATTATCGGATTCAGAGTGAGACTATTAATGCAGATGGAAGCATCAGCTATGGTGATAGTCGTGGATACCTGAAAATGACCAATGAAAATGATTATATAAATGTTGGAGGGAACTTTGTAACCAAAAGTTATAATCGACATGGAGGATATTTGACAGCAGGAGTATTAGAGATAGGAGGAGACTTCAGACAATACAAGCATTCATCAGGATATTATGAAAGCTTCCAGGCAAGCGGAACCCATAAAGTATTACTAAACGGAACAGAACTTCAAAATGTCTACTTCCAAAATCCAGGGTATTCAAAATTCAACGCACTTATCATTACAAAACCAATGGATACCGGATATACATTTAATAATACACCGGTGTGGAACGAATTAATAGATATGTCAAAGGATACAGAGGCACCTAGTGTACCGGGTGGTTTTGCAGTAATAAATAAGACATCCGACAGCATTTCACTGTCATGGACAGAATCACAGGATAACTTTATGCTGAAAGGATATGAGCTTTTCAGAGATGGTGTGAAAATATTAGATGCAGTTAATACAAGCTATACAGATAATAATCTGCTGCCTGATACACAATATACATATAAAATTACAGCTGTAGATGCTGCCGGAAATGTGTCGGAAGAGAGCATATTATTTGAAAGAACCTATGCGGATACAGAGGCTCCTACTGCTCCGGCAAATTTATCCGCAGCATCGAAAACAGAAAATACAATAAGTGTAACATGGTCAGAAGCCACTGATAATGTAGGTGTTGCAGGGTATAAGGTGTTCCGTAACGGCAATTTGATTGGAAATGTAAATGATGCACAGTATAAGG
>CAYYEC010000281.1:0-2721 GCA_964470745.1 uncultured Eubacteriales bacterium
ACATTACTCTTCCTGGACTTCTTCCTACATACTTTGTACTTCTACTTCTATCAATTGCTAATTTTCTTTCAAATGGATTGGATCAATACTATGTTTTCCAAAATGCATTTAATAGGTCTCACATTCAGGTTTTAGATCTGTATGTATATAACATAAGTGTAGGTGGACAGAACAGCTATTCTCTTGCCACAGCTCTTAGTATGATGAAGAGTTTAATTAGTGTAACACTATTATTTGTTGTCAATAGACTCTCAAAAGCCACCCGTGGTGAAACGATTGTATAATTTGGAGGTTATTTCATGTTACAAGATAATTCAAAAAAAAATATAACAGTCAGTAACTTTGTTTTTGATATAATAAATTACACAGTTTTTGCGATATTCACTTTATTATGCATTTATCCATTTTACTATCTCATCATCAATACTATCAGTGCAAATGATTTGAGTGCAAATGGTGTTATAAACTTTTTCCCGCAAAATATACATTTTAAAAACTACATTGAAGTACTAAAGATTAGAGGTCTTGCCCAAGCAGCTGTGATTTCTGTTTTGAGAACGTCTATTGGAACCATACTCACAGTTTTGGCTTCTGCTTTTCTAGGATTCATGTTTACACAGCAAAAGATGTGGAAAAGAAAGTTCTGGTATCGTTATATTATTATTACCATGTATTTTAATGCGGGACTAATTCCAGTGTTTATTACTATGCTAAATTTAGGCCTTGTAAATAATTTTCTGGTATACATTATTCCATTAATTGTACAGCCCTTTAATATTATTCTGGTTAAAACATACCTTGAATCTGTTCCGGCTTCACTTCAAGAAGCAGCAGAAATTGATGGTGCAGGAATAATTAGGGTGTTCATACAGATTATACTTCCTATTTCACTTCCAATACTTGCAACAATTGCCATATTCTCAGCTGTTGGGCAGTGGAATTCTTTTTATGATACGCTTATATATGTTACAGATGAAAAATTGTATTCATTGCAATATGTTCTTTATAAGTATATTAATCAGGCAAATTCACTTGCCATGCTTATTAAAAATAGCACAAATATGAGTAATGCAGCCATGATGGGGCTTGCTACCAAGCAAACACCTACTTCTGTAAGAATGACAGTCTCAGTTATTGTTGTTTTCCCAATCATGCTGGTTTACCCTATATTCCAGCGATACTTTGTAAAGGGTATTATGATTGGCTCTGTAAAAGGTTGATTAATGCCGTTAATCAGGGTGAAATACGCTCTGTTATTAATAGGAACAAATTTAAAAGGAGGATTTTTTAATGAAAAGAATTTCTGTTAAAATTTCAAGCTGTATAGTGGCACTTTTTATGATTGTTACACTTGCAGCAGGATGTACAACTCAATCAAAAGAGAATACAAAAGAAGTAACTACAAGTGATAATAACTCTGCTGCTTCAACTGAGAAAAAGTATGAAAAAACACTTACAGTTGATGTGTTCAGTGAGCAGTCAAACTATCAAGGCATCCAAACTGGTTGGTTTGGCAAGGTTGTTAAAGATAAGTTTAATATGGAATTGAATATCATCGCTCGAAACGTAGCTGGCGGTGGAGAAACATTGTTCCAGACCCGTTCAGCTGCTGGAAATCTTGGTGACTTAGTTATGATTGGTTCCGAAAACGGTAAACTTGCTGATTCTGTTCAAGCCGGCTTACTCTTGGATATTACAGACATGGTAAATAAAAGCGAATACATATCAAAGTATCCAAAAGGAACAGATAATATTAAAAACCTTATCAAATCCGACAAGATTTATGCCATTCCTTCACAAGTTTCATCCTCATCCCCTTTAACTCCTTCAGAAGGCTTGGATTTAACTTTTGGTCCATATATTCGTTGGGATATGTACACTGCTATTGGAAGCCCTAAGATTAAAACGCAGGAAGATATTCTTCCAGTTTTAAAACAAATGCAGGAAAAATTCCCCACAAGCGACACCGGTAAAAAAACATATGGTATTTCTCTATTTAAAGATTGGGACGGCAATCTGATGTGTTTGGCTAAACAACCGGCATGTATGTATGGTTATGACGAGAATGGCTTTCAGCTTCTTTCATCTGATGGTAAAACTACACAAAGTATTATTGATAGTGATTCTGAATATGTAAGAGCTCTTAAGTTCTACTTCAAGGCTAATCAGATGGGTCTTTTAGATCCTGATTCAACAACACAGAATTGGGATACATTATACACCAAATATCAAGAGGGACAGATTTTATGGGCACCATGGCCATGGCTTGGTCAGGCTGCTTACAATACAGTAGAACATAAAGCTGACGGAAAAGGCTTCATGCTTGCTCCAATGGAAGACATGAAAATTTTCTCATCCGGGTGTAAACCAGAGGGAGACAAATACGTGGTATCTGTTGGTTCAAAGGCTAAGGACCCTAAGAGAATGGTTGACTTTATTGATTGGATGTACTCACCGGAAGGCATTATGATGTCCAGTGCTCAAACATCCTCTACTTGTGGTCCTGAAGGATTGACTTGGGAAATGAAAGATGGCAGACCTGTCCTAACTGACTTTGGTAAAAAGGTATTCAGTGGCGATGCTGAGGCTAATATGCCTGACGAATGGGGTGGTGGAACCTATAAGGATGGTATGTCTCAGCTTAATTTCAATACAGTTAACAAACTCGATATTAACCCGGCAAACAATGCGCCATACAATTATACTCTTTGGGAATCTGTG
>CAYYEC010000281.1:2731-5630 GCA_964470745.1 uncultured Eubacteriales bacterium
GGCAAGAGGTTATGAAAGCTACTACAACTCTTGATTACTTAAAACAGCACAATAACTTTACTGTTGCACCAGGTAACGGATTCATAGCAGGTGCAGCTCCAGCAGAAATTGACACAATGAGAACTCAGATTAAGGCTATTATAATTGCAGAATCCTGGAAGATGGTATTTGCTAAGGACGAAGCTGAATTTAACAGCCTACTTAAAAACATGCAGGATACTGTTAAGGGCCTTGGATATGATGAAGTTCTTGCTTTCGACCAAAAAATTTCTGATCAAACAAGAGACGCTCGTGCAGCTGCAATGAAATAATTTATAAATTGATAATAGTGAAAAACTCCCCTGTAGTACGCTACAGGGGAGTTTTTCACTATTTGGATATGAAAATCTAAACAAGCTTCTTTGAAAAAATTATACAATTAAATAAAAGTTCATTTGAATAAAACTCATCGATTTTTGTTTCATAATTTTCATCAAAAAGCTAAGACTAAAGTGAGCACTATATACAACCCAAATAACCCTAATGCAATTACTTATTGTATTAGTACTCATTTTAGTGACTTTCAATTATTTACGCTACGCGCTTATAGTCATGTAAAGTCAACATATTCTTCAAATTTGAGTCCTTTAACCCGACAAAATTTCATAAGAGCACCAATTGTAGTTAAACCAGCAGAACCTGTTGATAAAAATTTATGTATGTGATTTGGTTTAATCTCAAGCTCACGTGCAAATTTGCTATAATTCCCATCAAATTGTTTTTCTACCAGCTCACGAACTTTTTCCTTGCTAATATCCATAATTCCCCACTCCTATAGTTTTTATTTTATAATTACGTCAAAGTTATAGACATCATAAATAAAATTGTTATAAATACTTAGAGGGAGAATTTAAATTTGTTATAATACTTTACCCCTGATATATAGTAATGATTTTCACACTGATACTTTTATCTCTAATGTCTTCTTTATTCTCCCTCAAGAAGTATACTTATATAAACTGTAAACCATGATTTACACGGTTTAAAATATAATATTGAATATCATCTATATTATCAAATAAATATAAATTTTGCAACATTTTTTTGTCAATTTCTCTGACATTTAACAAAATTACAAAATAAATTACCATATATAACATTATATTCATAATATACTTTTATTATAATTGATTAGAAAACATAGATAGAACTAAACGCAGCAATAATAGAGCCACCTATATTCCAGATTAGGTCCATATTAGTATCTACTAATCCTTTTTGATGGTATGTTCTAAAAATAACATCCAATAAAAACTCAAGAATTTCAAATAATACACCTAAAGCTATTCCCAATGAGGCTATAAGAATAGTTCTAAGAATAATGGGATAATTAATTTGAACAATTAACTTTTCTATTAAAGCATAACTAAACAAAGAAACTGAAAAAGAGCCAAAGCAATGAAGAAACCAGTCATAATGCTTTGAAGTATTATAGATATTAAGATATTCACCAACAAATACACTTCCTATATATGATAGTATGACTAAAATTATAAGATAATATTTGATTTGAAAATCAAACCTGTATTGCACATATAAAAAAAATACATATAATATAGACATAGCAGTTATCTCAATTATTGATTTATATTTTTTCTTGCTAATATACCCTATTGCCAATAAAATCTGAATAATAGCGAAAATTATTGTTATGGTTATAATAATGCCTTTATATGTCATTAAAATTATGCCCTCTACTTTTCATTTATAGTTTAAATTTTAAACTGTTTTTATTTTAGACTTAAATACTTTTTCTATTCATTTTAAAAAGTTTTAATTTATAGCTTTAGACAATAAAATATGCTAAAATAATTATACGATATGCAACGTTATCCAATACTTCTAAAAAGTTTTTTTATTGAATCTTAATTGTTGCAAATAATATACTATCGGAGGTTAGAGAATTATGCATTATGATAATAATGAATTTGAAATGCCTTTTCATAGGGAAGAAAGTCTTAATACTTATGTCTCAAAGGTTTTTGGTTGGATGTTTTTAGGTTTGATTGTAACAGCAATTACTGCATTTTTTACAGCCACATCTGAGACCATTTTAACTGTAATTTTATCAAATAGGTTTACGTTTTTTGGATTGTTTATAGCCGAATTTGCTGTGGTAATATACCTTTCTTCCAGAATAACCAAAATGAATTATAGTAGCGCAATTGGAGCATTCATCTTTTATGCTATCCTTAATGGAATCACATTTTCAATTATACTACTTGTATATACTTCAAGCTCAATCGCTTTGACATTTATGATTGCTGCTACTACTTTTGGAGTTATGAGTTTATATGGCTATATAACAAAAACTGATTTAACAAGATTTAGAAATATGTTATTCATGGGTTTGATTGGGCTGATAATTTTATCAGTTATCAATCTATTTTTAAAAAGCAGTTCTATAGAGTGGGCTGTATCTATAATTGGATTGTTTGTATTTTTAGGTTTAACTGCATATGATACACAAGCCATTAAACAATATTATTATTCTACAGAAAATAATTTGGAATTAAGAAAGAAAATTGCAATTATGGGTGCTTTAAGGCTTTATCTTGACTTTATAAACCTATTCCTTACTTTATTAAGAATATTCGGTAGAAGACGTTAAAGAATAATGAAATAGAAAAATAGGCGATTATACTATGTTTTTTGCAATATTCATTTTACATTTCTTATTCAGATATTACAAAATAATAAACTTCTGCCAATATGTTGCTTATTTCTTCCATGCAATATCTCTAATGCAACATATATAGTTAAATTATTGTATAGTCGCCTTTAATTTTCTTCAATAATACATTTAGGGGTGCATTTAATTTATATGAAGAATAATTTGGGAAAAGAGTTGAGGAAAATA
>CAYYEC010000282.1:0-5619 GCA_964470745.1 uncultured Eubacteriales bacterium
GAGTTGACGTAGGGGTTGGCGTAGGAGTTGGCGTAGGGGTTGGCGTAGGAGTTGGCGTAGGGGTTGGCGTAGGGGTCGACGTAGGAGTCGGCGTAATAGTAGGTCCTGCCACTGGAGGAGTGCCATATACCAGTTCGCCTGCTATATATAGTGTTACCTTGTCCCAATCTACATATTGTGTTGATGACGCATTAAATGAATAATCATTCGACTGGTCATAATTACTCCAATCAGATTTTGCAAACCTGGTTTGAATCTCTACATAATCACCTGCATTGAGGGAACCCACACCGCTATTAAAGCCTACTTGTAGATAATTATCCGCGTCATCCGAAGGTACATCCATTTCCACAAAATTTCCATATAGAAAACTTGTAACAGTCACATAATTACTACCACTCATCATACCTGCATGGTCACACCAGAAATTTTGATCTTTTTTCCCATCATTGGTATAATAATACCTTAATTCAACATCAGAGAGATTTATATTCGTACTCCCTGAATTAACAATTTTGAACTTTGGGCTTATTGAATTTGTTTCTATTGCTGTACTGCCATTGTACATCTGAACTGTAACACTTTCATCTACCGCAAAAGCAGATACTTGAGGAACACATAACATCACTAACATAACTAGCGTTATGAGTAAAGCAATTGATTTATTCCGCATTGTTTTTACCCCCTATTTCTTTTTTTATTTTTAATAACTATGAAAAACCGTTCTACTCTATATTCCTAATAAATTAACACTTTAGGTTAATACATTATTGTCACCTCCTTAAAATTTTTTAGTCGGCGGTTTCCCATATAATTAACGAATTCTAAAGCTTATTGAAAAGTGCTTAAGTCTTAAATTTCAGCATACTAAAATATTATAAAGTAATATTTAGTAATTATATTCACTATTAATTTACATCCTTTTTCAAAAAGATTCCCACTTTCCCATTTTTTATACAGTTATTCGATGAGTTACTCATTTTTGAGTGGGTTTTATGGTTTTTATATCTTTTTTCTCTTTCAACAAATATTTTGCTAAAATTACATTCCTCTTTCCTCTTCTCCCGTAGTTTGTACATAACTTTGCAATATTGTAAGATTGCTTTTTAAAATCAAGCACACAGCAATTATAAATTTTCTATTCCTTTCAATCGTTCTTTTGCTTACATTAACTATCTTCATTAAGTCTCTTATAGGCATTCTCTTACTTCTACATAGCTCACTAAACAATCTATCATGACTACATAGCTTTTTAGCAATTTTTATACACAGTTGTTTGGAATCTCTATGCTTTGGAGAACATAAATCCAATTCTTCAATGTTTATGCCGAACCGACTTAATTCCTGTTTAAATAGTGCAATTTCATGCCTATTTTCCACATTCTCAAAATAATTAAAAGTATCTTCTCTTACATACATGTCTTCGAAATTGTTACAATATTCATTGTAAAAATAAGTAAATGGATATACATTGTTATTTTTCATATCTTTTTTTATGTAATCAATAACTCTTCTTCTTATTACCTGCTCGGAGAAATTTAAAAAAATTCGTTGCTTTGTTTTATCAAAGCTATCAATAGCCTCATTAAATGCTGACAGACCAATACAAAATTCGTCACTGCTTTTTACGTCTATATATTTATGTAATACATTGGATACTACTCTAGTGATAAAAGGAATATAATCATATATAAATTGTTCCCTTAACAAACAATTATGCTCTTCTTTGATTCTATCGAGAGTACTCTCAAACTGAAAATCTTTATTTCTTTTGTTACATTGATACTTCAAAACATCACCCCTCCATCATTAGCTAAAAGCAGAGCATACTTTTCTGTATTATAATTTGCTCAAAAAAGTTTAATGAATATTGCAATCTCCATTACAGATATCAGGCTAGTGGTCTGTTAAGTAAATTGTTCAGGGTATGTAGACCACAAATTAAAGAAGTAGCTTTATCTCACTTTGAGTAGAAACACGAATAAAAAGCGTTATAATACTATATATGCTGCACTAAAGACATTATATGGAGGAAATATGCAACATATAAACAGAGGTATATTATTTTGCAATATTTGAAAAATAAATGTAAAATGTTTATTGCAAAAAATACAGATCAGTTTTCAAATTTTTTATCAGTATAAATTCATCACCTCCAAATCTAATTTTACTCTTCCATAAAACCGCGTTTATAAAAGTCAAAAGTTCTATTCCTATAATTTGTTAATTGTAGATACGGTTTCTGCTTAACTTAATATTTGTTTGTGATAAAATAACGATCCTTTTTCAAGAGATGCGAAGCGTGTATGCTCTTTTGCTAAAATACTTAATCGTTTCATTGATTTTTTTATATGAAGTTACTTATACTTTAGCATATATTGATTTTTTTTAATATTGTAACTTTATACAAACTTAGCTCAATAATTTCTACATTTTCGTCAATTGACTTTTATAAAATATTGTGGGAGAATGTCAGGGACATCCCTTAAAATAGAATAAATTTTCGATAAACCAATTTACAAAAATGACCCAAAGTTGAGGTGTGGTCCTCAAGAGGATATGGAAAGCGAGTGTCGCAAAAAAAGATAGTCTACATCCTTTGACTCTTCTATTGCTTGTCGCATTCTTTTATATACTTTATTCATTCTCCTAAAATGGGAAATACATACTACTATAAAAATAACAATTATCAGCAAATCCATATAAAAAATCTCTCCTAAACTTTTATCCAGAGGAAATTAAGAAACTTTCACACTAACAATAACTAGCAACGTACTCTTTTAGCAATATATTTTCTAATAGAATTTACTATCTTAATCTTTTGCATAAGATTATATCACTGAATAATCAATTGTGCCCAATCCTTTTATGTCTCCAAAATGACTATTAAGTAATAGGACTTAAGTCCTATTACTTAAGGACAATATTCCTATTTTTGTTCTAAAAATATAAACTTCACAATGATTTAGTTGATAAAAAAAAGCGCAATTGATATCATATTATAATAAAATTAAAAATATACACAAACAAGGTGTTAGTGATAATGAGAACAACTTATAATATGAATAAATTTTTAGAAATCCAAAGAAATCTCATAGGCAATAAGCCACTGAATAACAAAAAAATGACCGTACCTGATAATGAGACATTTAAAGAAATATTGCAAAAAGCTAAAAAAGGAAATGAAATGGCAACCTTGCAAATTCTTGAATGGACAAAATGCAAACCAACTAATATTAAAGAAAAACAAGTTGTAGATAAAGCAAATTTTGCAATTAAAAGCTTTTTTGATGATTCATCCAAATAAATTAGGTAGAAGCTGAATAATTATTTTACTCTGTGCATTCTCTGGATTCATGATCCCGCCTCCTAAAACTCCGGCAACCCCAATGGCAAAAACCATCCCCGGAAAAGCCAGAAAAACATCTGAAACTCTCATAACGAAGGCATTGGTTTTTTTGCCATGTAAGGGTAAAGAAAAAGCAGCAGGTGAACTGAGGTTTAGTTTCCTTGCCTATAATATGAAAAGAGCAATAAATATGGTGGGAGTAAGGAAATTAATTGAAGTAATATAATAAAGAGCTATTAAAATAAAAAAGATAGTTCATAAAAAACACTGAAAACCCTTGAATATCAAGGGTTTTCAGACAAATTGTGGTCAGGCTGTCTGAAAAGTCAACAAAATATACCTTTTGTGCAACACAAAGTGACATAATTATGATATAATGTATATATAATACAAGTTTTTCGAGGTGCATTATGAAATATATACAAGGTCAGGACCGCCATCAATTAACCTTATTTCCAGATTGCATAGAAGATTACATAGGAGAAGATAATCCAGTCAGGATCATAGATGCATTTGTTGATAGTCTTGACCTTACTGAAGCTGGCTTTAACCGGACTACTCCAAAGGAAACAGGAAGACCACCATATTCACCAAAAGACTTACTCAAATTATATATATATGGATATTTCAACAGGATACGATCCAGCCGTAAGCTGATGGTAGAATGCACAAGGAATATTGAACTGTTCTACCTCCTTGGAAAACTTAAGCCTGATTTCAGAACCATCTCAGACTTTCGAAAAGACAACTCAAAGGCCTTAAAGAATGTCTTCCGTGCTTTTGTAAAGCTGTGCATGAAGCTTGACTTATACAAGAAAGATCTTTTGGCAATAGACGGCTCAAAATTCCGTGCAGTTAACAGTAAGGATAATACGTATAATGCAGAAATTTTGGAAAAGAAACTCAAGCGAATTGATGAGCATATTAATGATTATCTTTCTCAAATGGATAAAACAGATGAGGCAGAACCTGATACATTTACACCTGACCAAGTAAAAGCTGCCATTCAGGAATTGACTCAACGAAAGGAAAAATATCAGGAGTACTTAAAAGAATTACTGGAAAGTGGAGAAACACAACTCTTGCTCACTGATCCTGAAGCTCGCCGTATGCACAGTAAAGATGGCTTTCACTGTTGTTATAACGTCCAGACAGCAGTAGATAAAGGCAGTCACTTAATTGCAGAATATGAAGTAACAAATCATAATAATGATCAGGGATTACTGAAGGAAGTTGCGCAAAATACAAAAGAGACTCTTGAAATAGACACGATTGAGGTAGTAGCAGACAAGGGGTACGAAAGCCGTGAAGATATTCTTAATTGTGTCATGAATGGAATTGTTCCTAATGTAGCTTTAAAATATGACAAACATGAAAGACTTTATACGTTGGATTATAAAGAAACAGATATAACAGAGGAAATAAAGAATTCTACAACTCCTGAGGATATACAAAAATGTCTCCAGGCAGGTACGCTACCGGCTTGCTATGAAAACACTGTCATTTCCGTGGAACTGCAGAAGAAATCATTATTAAGCTGTTTTACTTTAAATGGTGACGGTACTGTAACCTGCCCAATGAGAAATATTCTTTCAAAAATAAAAACCAGAGGTAACAGTACATGGTATAGAAATAAAGATGCGTGCAGACAGTGCCCTAACAAATGTACCGGTTCTAAAGGCCCTAAAACGGTAAGCTTCGGACCAACTACAAAATATGTACCTGTATGTATGTACGGAAGTCCAAGCTGCAAACTGAATCCAATCCCAGATAATATTCCTGTAAATCCATTTAATCATACACTTGATAGAAAAGATAAACCAAAAATCAAGGTTGTCCTCAGGATAAAAGAGGATATTCCCAAAATAAAGGAACGAATGTGCTTATCTGAGCATCCGTTTGGAACTGTAAAGTGGTATCATGGAGCACATTATCTTCTTTGTAAGGGTAAGGAAAAAGCAACAGCTGAACTGGGGCTTAGTTTCCTTGCCTATAATATGAAAAGAGCAATAAATATGGTGGGAGTAAGAAAATTAATTGAAGCAATATAATAAATATTGGAATAAAAACGATAAATTTATAAAAATAGCAGTGATTTTTGAATAAAAATAATCAAAATCCACTGCTATTTTTCTCTAAAAATCGCTGAAAACCCTTGAATATCAAGGGTTTTCAGACAAATTGTGGTGGAGGCGGCGGGAGTCGAACCCGCGTCCGAAACCACATCCACAAAAACTTCTCCGGGTGCAGTGATGTGCTTTAACATTCCC
>CAYYEC010000283.1:0-5619 GCA_964470745.1 uncultured Eubacteriales bacterium
GAATAAGTGAGTCGATAAAAAGTATATCAGGAATAAGTAGTATGACAGCAAATCTACCAGGAACAAGTGAATTAATAAGCAATAAACCTCAATTAACACAATTAGAAAGTGAAATTTCTAATTATGAAGAAGATAAAAAAGATAAAACTACTTAAAATAGAAATATTCTACTAATTAAAAATTTAAATATAGAGTCTAAAATTAAAAAGTGATTCTAAAGAGAGTCACTTTTTTAGTACAATAAATTAATAAAACTATTGAAATTTAGCTTATTAAAATAATACAAGTAAATCATCACATACAAAAGTAATATTAACATATAAAAAGTATAAAATCCAAGAACATATGTTTGATACAGGTTCAGAATGGATATAAAACAGATTTTTATGTAGCATTCGTTGATCAAGCACTTATATTTTCAAAGGAACTAGCGGTTTACATTTCGAATTAGGATGGAAAAATTGATACATGTATTCAATTGCAACAGATTTTATGATAAAATTACATAAACTAAGCAAATGGAGAAAAGAGTATGAAAAATTTATTGATAGATACTGTATTTCAGGAAACTCTCAAATATCTTGAAAGCATGTCAAAAGAAAAGAGAAAATTGATAGGGCAGTTTTTTACATCACTAGAAACAGCACAGTTTATGGCTACCATGTATAACAGACCTGAAAAATGTGAGCTAAGCCTTTTAGACCCCGGAGCTGGTTCGGGTATTTTGTCAGCAGCCTTAATTGATAGATTGCAAGAGGAAGATAATGTAAAAAGCATTAGTTTGACTTGTTATGAAACGAGTACTGATATTCTTCCTGTATTAAGAACCAATCTTAAATTTTTGAAAGAGAATTCAAAGAAATCTTTGAATTATAAAATCATAGAAGAAAACTATATTACTTCTCAAAAATCAGACTTTAATCAGGCAGTGGATACATCTGATAACCCCCTTAAATATGATTGGATAATTGGGAATCCTCCGTATATGAAAATAGCAAAAGATGCTTTAGAAGCTGTATCCATGCCTTCTGTGTGTTATGGTGCCCCTAATTTATATTTTCTATTTGTTGCTATGAGTTTGTTTAATTTAGATGAGCAGGGTGAAATGGCATATATTATTCCTCGTTCTTGGACTTCTGGTGCTTATTTTAGAAGATTTAGAGAATATTTATTTGAGTACGGTAATTTAAGTCAAGTCCATTTATTTGTTAGTAGAGATAAAGTTTTTGATAAGGAACGTGTCCTTCAAGAAACAATGATAATCAAGCTAAATAAGTCTGAATGTCGTAAAAGTGTCAAAATCACTTCTTCCAATTCAAATGGAGATTTTTGTAATATTCAATCAATAGATGTTCCATATGATACAATTATTTTTGGTTCAGATAAATATGTATATCTTGTAACTACTGAAGAAGAATTAAGGGTATTGCAAACATTGGGAAAATGGAAAGATACCTTGCCTTCTGTTGGTTTTAAGATGAAAACAGGCTTAACGGTGGATTTTCGTAGCCAAGAGTATTTAAGAAATACTACTGAAAAGGATACTGTCCCTCTGTTCTATTCTCAACATATCAGAGAGGGTAAAGTGGTTTTCCCACTTCAAAAGGAAAATGAGTATATTACAACAGAGCGAAGTGGGTTAATTCAAAGGAATAAGAATTATCTGTTGGTTAAGAGATTTACATCAAAAGAAGAAAGGAGAAGATTGCAATGCGGTATTTATTTAGCGTCAATGTTGCCAGTCTATGATTATGTAAGTACTCAAAACAAAGTTAATTTTATAGAGGGCATTCAACAAAATATGTCAGATGCGTTGGTTTATGGATTATATGTGATTTTTAATTCAACAATTTATGATTTGTATTATCGTATCTTGAATGGTTCAACACAGGTCAATTCGACAGAGATTAATTCAATGCCTGTACCACCGTTAGAACAGATAGAAATGTTGGGCAAAGAATTAATTATAGCAAATGATTTAACGGTGGAAACCTGTGATAATATATTGGAGGGATTGCTCAATGAATAAAATAGATGAAGCAAAAAAATTTTTACAGGCAATAGGTATGCCTAAACCTCAACAATCAGACCTATGTTGTTATTCTTTGTTAGCCCTGACTGGGGTAACTCCTACAACTGAGTGGAAAGATGCTTCAAATGGATGGATTCGCATACATGACATTTTGCAATTTACAAAAGAGCATTATTCAGTAGCATATGCTGAGAACAGCAGAGAAACATTCCGTAAGCAAGCAATGCACCATTTTAGAAATGCAGCATTAATAGAAGACAACGGGAAAGCAACAAATTCTCCAAATTATCGGTATAGAATAACTACCGAGACCATGCAATTGATTCAATATATAGGAAGTCCTGCTTGGGAGACAAATTTGAGAGAGTTTAAAACTCACCATGTTAGACTTGTAGACCTTTATGCTTCTAAAAAGAGAATGAAAAAAATGCCAGTAAAAATCAATGGTTCTGATTTTACATTTTCACAAGGCAGTCATAATTTGTTGCAAAAATTAATAATTGAAGAGTTTGCCCCACGCTTTGCTCCAATGAGTGAGTGTTTATATGTTGGAGATACCATAGCCAAAGACCTTGTAAAAAATGTTGAAAAGTTAAGTGCATTAGGCTTTGAAATTACCTTACATGACAAAATGCCAGATGTAGTGCTATATAGAGAAGATAGAGATTGGATTTACTTTATTGAATCAGTCACATCGGTAGGTCCAATGGATCCCAAGAGAATTAAAGAAATCAATGAAATGACCACTTCTGTAAAAAGTGGAAAGGTGTTCGTAACAGCATTTCTTAATTTCAAGACATTCAAACAGTTTTCAGAATCACTTGCTTGGGAGACAGAAGTCTGGATTGCAGATATGCCAGACCATATGATTCATCTAAATGGTGACAAATTTATAGGTCCACGTAATTAATTAAGAATGTTCTCTTGAACGAATATTGTTTGAAGATTTACTTTAATTAAGAGAAAATTTATAATATTATTTACTACTAAGGGAATAAAAATTTATAAATTTTAATAAAACTACTTAAAATTTAATCTAATACAAACATTGATAAATCAAGTTTTCTAAATTTTTAAATTAGCTTAAAATTAAACACATTCAACTCATAACCCAAAGGTCGTTGGTTCAAGTCCAGCCCCTGCAACCTTGAAACCCTAGAGGTAAAGTACCTCTAGGGTTTTGTTATATTTTTACACATGTGCCTTTTTGTTCCTATAAGTTCAGCATCAATTACCGCTATTTTCATTAGCCTTGTCCCCCACCCTCATTTTTGCTATATCACAATAAGGTTCTTCTTCTGAATTTTGAAGTTCAATATTAACCCATTTTAATTCATATCCCTCGTTGTTAAGCTGCTCACATGCGACAGCATGAGTTCCACTGCCTGCTGTAATGTCTATAGTTCTTCCATCTATAGGAGTTACAAGTTTAATTAACCACTTAATAAGCTCTACTGGTTTAACAGTAACATGGGGATTACGGATACCATTAGGAAGTGTTCTTTCTTTAGGAGCTACTTTAGTACAATACTTAATAATAGGAAATATCCTGCTTCCCCCAACAGATTTACTAGTACCTGTTTGTTCATCGACTATTTCTTTTGTGTACTCGTCAAAAATCATGTTGGGCGGAAATCTTCCTTCTGGATTAGCAGGTCTAACTATATCAACAGCAAATTTTCCGTACACCTTATTTTCTTTACTGGAATAATTAGAGGTAGGATTTTTAGACTCTTTAGATTTTAAAATTTTCATATCTGCCCGGGATATAGGAACTCTACAAACATCAATATTCATAGCACCGCAACCCCACTTCTCGATATTCTGGATAAATGTGCCTTCCAGTGGTTTTTGAAAAATAGTAATAGGCTCATGGGCGGGTTTTAATCCTGCTGTTTTCCAACCATTCCATTTTTTTGCTTGTTCTGTTGTAGGTACAGTTATATCAATACTAATAGTTCCTTTTCTATCAAGAAGTCCATTACATTTAATATCGTGAGCTTTTCTTTGTCCTATAATTTCTCTTTTTACCCCTGCTTTCTTATCAAACAATTTCCCTATATCTTGATTCTTTGGGAAACCATTGAGGTATATCCACTCTATTTCTTCGATTATATTAAATCCTGCGTCCTCGAAAGCAGATTTCATACGGTGATTAGTTTTAGGATGTCCAAAAATACATACATATCCCCCTGGTTTAATAATCCTGATTAGCTCTAGTGCTCTTTCATAACACCAATCATAAAACTTAATCTTGTCCTCTTTTGTATTGGGTCTGCATTTATTACCTTTAAATTCTCCTGTATGCCAATGTTTAGCTGAATCCCATTTCTTCCCCATGAACCCAAGAGCATATGGAAAATCTGATATACAGCTATCAATTGAGTTTGATTCTAGTGACTTCATAACCTCTATGTTATCACCGTTAATTATCTGACCACTTTTATTCTCGTATATGATCCTCATTTATAATCCCCTTATTTTCGCATACGCTTCTTTAGTAAATCTGTTAGTGGTTACACCCTCACTACCACAGTATGATGTTCTATTATTTTTCACATTTAAGTTATACGATTCAACTATTCAATTTGTTAACCTTTCTAACGCATATTTTTTTAAATATGTATATTTACGATTTTTCTTAAAAATTAAGGGATTGCCGAGCTTTTTTACAGCAATCCTTATAAACACAACGACTTTCTCAAAAAAATTTTTTCCCTATTTTTCAGACCCCCGCAACGACTTTCCCCCAAAATTTCCCATAGGCGTTATGAAGCCACCTGGGCTGTCGCTCCAAGCCCTCTATTTTCAAGGCAATGGGCGGGGTGAACTCGCCGCAAAATACCCAACAAAACCCCATGACCTGACCCAATAAAACCCTTGCATTTTGTTTTGATTCGTGGTTATGTAAAGCCAAGCTGAACGACAGGACAGCAAAAAATAAAAAAAAAAATAACGAAAGGTGGTAATTAACCATGGCAAATGAATTAAAAAATGCGATTAATTTTACACAACACGAAACAAGTAATAATCAAGCTAAAGGAGATATCTCTATAGAATTACCTATATCTTTAGTAGAGATAGGACAGACAGTTGAATACTCTGATAATGGCAAGCTATTACCTAGCTTTGAGGGTAAAATCAGTTTTGAAGTAACCCTTGAAGATGGTACTGTCACAAATATCTCAGGTAGGCTGGCTTTATGGTATGACAAGAAGCATGTTAAATCAGCTAAAGATGCAGCTAAAGAAGCAGTTTTAAAAGCTGAAAAGGAAGCTAAAGATGCGGAGATTAGGAAGCAAAAAGAATCACTATTGCAGAACTTTACACCAGAACAAATACAGTCTTTAATAAATTTAGGAATGTTGGAGAAAGAGGGTAAATAAGCCCTCTTTCTTCATGGAAAGTAGTCTCCGACCTCAATTAAGAGGTTGGGGACTTTTTTATGCTCTTTTTTTCACTCTTATAGGTGCTTATGTATCTATAAGAGTGGCTTTAAAATAACCTGGGTAGGGTGGTAATAAGAGTGTTTGAATAATAGTTCAAACATTGTTACTACAACCCTATGTTGTAGGTCTTACATATCC
>CAYYEC010000284.1:0-5597 GCA_964470745.1 uncultured Eubacteriales bacterium
TTAAATATCTCATCAGAGTACCCTGCAGTCTTTTTGAAAGAGGAGCCTTTTTAAACTCACCTGCTTTTTTGTAATATCTGAAATCAGCTGCAAATATGGCACCTCTAAAACCGCTCACCAAATCTGTAAATACCCTTTTGGTCCCCATGCCTAGAAAATTGGCAGGCGGTATGTATGAACTTGCAGAAAGCCATACCGAAAGCCTGGCGAACATGTATATCTGTTCGTCAATCACCTTGCTGTCACCGCATTCATCTGTAATAAACCCTATTAAGTTAGTGCTTTCCTGATTATATGTTTGAAAAATCGTCTTAAGATTCTCCAGTTCCCTGAGTCTTCCTGAGAACATGTATCCAACCTGCTTTCCTTTTAGGAATGGAATATGGTTATAGCAGAAACTCCTGTCATGATACAGCTTAAACTTCCATGAAAGATACCTGTCTTTAATTGTTCCGGCATAGATTACTATATCACAATTATTTATCACATGGTCAAGGAACTCCCTGTACCCATCCTTGCCCTGATAGACGCATACATTGTCCGCCCCGCACCTGCAGCATCCAAGGCAGTATCCATTAATGTCAACGCTATTAAGATTGATAACTTCAGCTTTATTCCCGATAACACTCTGGAATCTGCATATCATTTCTGTTATATTGCGATCCTTTTGCGTTGCATCAGTAATGATTATTATTTTTTTATCAGTAGTTACCTGCCTTACAGCCTTTTCATGGATGTAGCAAAAGTTTGCGGGAGATACTGTATTGAACCAGGTCATACACGCCAGCTTCTCCTGGATAAACATAACAAGAGTCTCAAAAAACACAACCAACTCTTTTCTCCTTGATTCCTCAATCAAATCATTCATTTCATGTGAAAGTGATTCGACAAAATTCATTCCAAGGTCTTCACATATACCCCTCATATACGTATGTGCATTATTATCTGCAAAATGCACTGATGTGGAAAATGCAGACGTATATTTCCCTCTGAAATACTTCTGCAAGCCATTATCAAATATCAGCTCAATAAACCTTTTATAGTGTGCCGGGACAAGCTGATGGTAGACAGGAAATGCCCATATGACTCCGTCGGCCTTTTCAATTCTTTTGCATATTGCCTCAAGCCTGAATGCATCATTTTCAAAGGTCTTGATTTCTTTTATTATATGCATGTACTCAAATTCATGAGCCGGAAACTTTTTTTCTAGATACTTGATTGACTGTACTGTTACACTTTTTTCCGACTTAGGGCTACCATTCAGAATTATGAATTTCAATTTTATCCCTCCCTTAATTCTTCTATACACAACTTGCTCTTTATTAATCTAAGTATATAAAACTCTGGTGCCATAAACAATAATCCGGGAGTAACATGCATTTTTCCAGGTATAACATTCAAAAATTTGTTTATTAATCTTTACCAAGCCAAATTCATTAAATCTGGCAACTCCTCTTTATAAAGATCCATTTATTATTGACTTATAAAGCTGAATATGATATTTTGAACATACAAATCAATAACAAAAAATAATGAAAAAACGTATATTTACACGTTTTTCACTGTTTTTGATAACGTATGTTATAATTAATTCGGGAATTTAAGATTATCGGTGACAGTTCCATCGCCATTGTCAGTATAGCTGGTCTGAAACCCCGCATAATTGCCATCCTGCCCATAAAAATCCTGCCCGTCTTTTATACTGTTGAGAATGTTTTTATCAGAGTAAAACTTTTTTTGACCGGTATCTACAATTCTATAGGTCAAAGCCTCTTTATCCGGTTCATTTTTAATATTGCCTAATTCATTTGCTTTTTTGCCAGTTGTTGCTACCGCATATGTATTGTTTTTCCCATTGCCCTTAGCTGAACAACCTGGCATGCAGAGTACAATAATCGCTACGATCATCAAAACACTAATCAGAATCCTCTTCTTCCCGGGTAGTGTTATTGTTCCCACTCCTGTTTTTACTGCTACCTAAACCTTATTATCCAATTCAAGTGCTTTCGTTGGGATTTCTGCAATATAGTTTTTAACTCCGGAAATTTCCGGCAACTCCACATTTACTTTTTTAATCCCGTTTTCATCCGCTACGGCCATTGATATTGCATTATCCATATCGTTTACAGTTACGACCGCTAGTGCAATTTTTGCCTGTGTATCGGTTTTGGTACTGGTTTTAATGGTAGTACTTCCATTTCCGTTAATTTCAATATTCCCACTTAAGGAGGAAGCATTTTCATTGTCATTCTTCTGACCGGAACTATTCTCATTACTAGACAAACTTCTTACCTTCTGCGGCTCAGACTGGTCTGACTCCAGTAAATCAGTATACTGTCCTGTCCCCCTCCAAACCGTCCCTATTGGCACTTTTAAATACTAATTATCTGTAACAACTTTTCAACTATTAACGAATTATTAATAATATTTACTAAAACACTATTTGGAAATATTAGAGCTATAGGTCTTAAAATTACTACACCTATAGTTGAAATTATAAACCCTGTTAAAATACCAAGAATAAGCCCCAATATTTTATTTGCTTTGGCAACTAAAGAAAGCTTAATATGATTATTAAACAGCTTTCCAATATAAGAGATAATTATTTTTAATAGAATAAATATCAAAAACATACTTAATGCTATTAATATATAATGTGAAAGCATAGCTGGGATATTTTGATAATTAGCTATTATACTACTCTGCTCAGATAATAACTTAGTCAACATGGGGTTTTGTGACATTACCTGTCTTATCCTTTCATCTTGAGTAATCATCTGACTGATTTTGGGTAGTTCTGTATTTAATAAATCAATATTTATTCCAAGAGAAGCCAGCTTATCATTAATAAAATTATTCATTTTCAAAGTAATAGTAGTATTAGAAACCAAAAATCTTACTGCTTTGGGAGCCAACAGCTTTGCACCTATTATCGCTATAAAATAACTTAAAAAGACAAATAAAGTTGAGATAAAACCTCGCTTATATCCATATAAACCACTGCCCACAATTATTATTAGAAGAATAACATCAATTATACCAATTTGCTTAATATAATCTACTATAGAACCAAAAACGTTGTATAAAACCTTATTCTTAAAAGAAATTGGTTTATAAAATTCATTTTCCCACCAGAGATCTGTATCTGGTTCAGCCGGTGAAAAATTACCGTTATCTTCAAAAACTGCTCTCTGTCCATCTTCTATAGTTTTAATCTTAATACTTTCAACAGATGAGGCGTTTATTAATTCTATTTTACCTTCAAGACTGATAACCGTTGGTTTATCATCCATAGAAACCACATACTGAGTGTTAAGCCCTCTTACTATTTGAATATTATCACTGGCCTTTAATACTGTTTCGAAATGCTTTCTGTCTTTGCTGTTTGAGACAAACTTTGCTGAACCTTTTGATAGATTAACCCTGACTATATTTGGAGAAACATATTCAAAATAAAGCTCAGTGTTTTTGTCCATTTCTACATAGCCGAAAATGTTCGAACCTGCTTTGAGAAGAATTACCATCCGGCCATCACCAGTCTTGATATCATCATATGTATAAATTTTCTCTGCGGAGGTGTCGTCCAATTTTCGCCAATGATCACTTTCATTAGTATAATCAAGATTGGAAATATATGCTTCCCCTTCCACACTATATACTCTCATATCGTAAGTGTTAAACTCTCCCAAGGGTATATCTGTTTCCAGCCAGCTTAATATTTGCTCAAATACTTCATTGTCCAAGGTAAGGGATGTTCCCCAACGCGATACTGCTGGAGAATGAGTCCTTCCTGGAAAATTTACTGCCGTGACACCATTCAATAATACTGAAATATCCGATACTACTCCATCACCGCCTATTGGAGCACCAGTACCATAAATAATTCCGTACTGAACATCAGGATTTAAATGTTTACCTTCTGACTCCCCTTTATTAAGGTCTATAATAAAAGGATTCTTTCCGTAAAGCTGCTCCGCTGCTTTTTTATGTTTATTAAAATCCTCGGAAATCTTCCAGCCAAATAGTTTATCTAAATAATTACAACCATGGTTAGGAGTGCCTACCATGACTAGTTTTCTTATATCATCTTTATAAAGATCATCCTGTTTGCTGATATAATGACGGCTGATTAGTCCACCCATACTGTGAGCTACCACATCAACTTTTTTGATCTTAATATCTGAGGAATTATATTCAGCAATTTTGTCTTTGATATGTCTGGATAAACCATGGGCCTGGGCCGGAATGCTCTGACCCGTAGTATCATTGTAATAGTATTCCTCTCTTACCGTATCGAAACCGCGTTCCTGCAGGTAAGCATCCAAATCCAGCCATGTTGTTTTATCCCCGGTAAAACCATGAACCAGTATAATCGGGGTCTTGTGAATCTGCAAGTCAATTTCATCTGAGCTTGCAGCTCCAGATTCTAAATGTGCAGTTACTCTGATTTTCTCTGTATATGTCTTATCAACTCCATTAATATAATCATAAGGTATATACTCCAATTCTACAGTTCCAGAACCTTTTAATTCCTTTGAAGTTTTTTGCTTTTTAAGTTTTCCATATTTCAAATCATCAATTTTGTATGTGCCATTAAATCCATTGCCAAGATTCAAGTTAATTTTAATACTGTTCCTACTATCAGCTGTAAGGCCTATGAAATCAGACATAGTTATCGGATTATCTTCCACATCTAAAGTAATTTCAAAGTCTTTACTTATCATTTTATTAGTATCAATCTCCACAGTCTCCTGTTGTCCAGAAATATTTCTTAGTGCCTTGTCAATCATGTCAGCCATGATTTCAAGCTCCCTTAGATTTCCAGTATCATCAACCATTTTTAAGTTGGTTGATGTCATGCTCACATAAAACTTGCCGTTCAGCCATGCAGCTACATATATATATTCATTGCCGTTTTCAAGTTTCTTCTTGGATACAACCATCTTTCTGCCGCCAACATGAATTATCTCTTGGTTACTCATTGAAGCCTGTATTACATCGTCTTCTCTCACTTCGTTCTTATATATGTAAATAACAATATCGTTAAAAATCTGTTCATTGTTCGAAAATACCAAGCTCGTTTCATCAGTTATTGGTTTGTCAAAATCCTCCGGTTTCATTAGTGACATTCCATATTTGTCACTATATGTGTACTTGACATCCATGTTTTCAATCTGCTCGACTATTATTTGTCCTTTAAGCTCGTTAGCATATATAGAGCTTATGTAGATAAAAGAAATAAGCAAAATCATCGGTAAGATCCATAAGATTTTTTTAAATTTCATTTTTAAATTCCTCTCTTTTACTTCTATCAATACGTAATTATATCATAAATCCTTAAAAAACAAAAATGTCTATATTAAATCAGGTGCATAAAACAAATGTGTACCATGTTTTTCGGTTCTGGTTACTATATCTTCATAACGAATCAGTCCTGCCGCCAACATCTCAGTAAAACAAGTACAATTTTTTTTACTGCACTGACCACCAACATAATTATAGAAGTCAATACATTTTACACTTTCTTTCTTTTTCTGCACCTTCTCTACAACGATCACCCCGCTTCCCCTTGGAATAAAATTTGGTATGAGCATCAT
>CAYYEC010000285.1:0-5592 GCA_964470745.1 uncultured Eubacteriales bacterium
CTTAAAATATAGTACGCTATGTTCCACAAACTCTATGCTAAATGTATCCTTGCTATATATAAAACGTCATGCGTTATCTAACTAATTAACAATTAGACATAGGTCTGTGGTTATATCCTCAAAGGAAACAGTCAGTTGTATAGAACAACTGCTATAGGTGAGAAAACTAATCCACAGCGTCTAAGATGATTATATAAAAAATAATCAGAAAGGAAAATGTATAATGAATTTCCTTATGTTTTCATTATACAAGATTGAGAAAATGGAGAATATATTTGTTTACATACTCGTAGGCTTTCTAGCTCAAATGATTGATGGTACTCTTGGTATGGCCTATGGAGTAAGTTCAACAACGTTTTTACTTAGTACAGGGGTATGACCCAAGATTGCAAGTGCAAGTGTACATATGTCAGAAGTATTTACTACTTTTGTATCAGGTATATCACATTTAGGTTTTAAAAATATTAACAAAGCTCTTTTGAAAAAGCTCGTTATTCCAGGGGCACTTGGTGGGATTATAGGTGCTTATATTCTTATTAATGTTTCTGGTGAGGCAATAAAGCCATTTATTAATATATATTTAATTATAATGGGGATTATTGTTCTGGTAAAGGCTTTTAAAAGTATAGTCCATAAAGAGTTTGAGGGTAAAAAGATATGGGGTCTTGGTTTAATAGGAGGTTTTTTTGATGCCATAGGAGGTGGAGGTTGGGGACCGATAGTAACTTCTACTTTAGTAGCTAATGGATATAATCCCAGATATTTTAATTGATACAGTAAAAATGAGTATAGAAGATGCATCAAAAAAAGTGATAAGAACTATTCTAAATCAAGTTGGTTAAGGTTTGATAAAAGATAAATTGAATTAACCGAAGACTACATCAAAAAATGCCAATTTTGTAGCCGAGTCAAGAAAAAGAGATTTCATGGATATAAACTTGAAGAAAGTATCTATTAAGCCCCCAAATCAGATTGGACAAATCAACTACTAGAAATTATAATAAGAATAACGGATGGGGGTTACAATCTTGAAGAATAGGAAATATAGCGATTCATTTAAAGAAAAGGCCGCTAATGAAGCTATTGAAGTAGGTAATAGAGCAGCAGTAGCCAGAAAATATGGAATTAGCAGTTCAGTTATATCAAAATGGATAAAGGGATTAAATATAGAAACGCCAATGGACAAAATGACAAATAAAGCTGTTGGAAACAGAAAAGAAGAACTGCTAACTGATTTTAAAGATATTGATAAAATTGAAGGACAAAATCTAAAGTTGAAAAAGTTAATTGGGGACAAAGAGCTTGAAATAGAGATTTTAAGGGATTTATTAAAAAAAAGAATGTCCCATTGCCTCCAAGGTAGAAATTGCAATAAGATGGATTTCAAAAGGATATGATACTACTAAGGTATTAAGAATATTGAACCTAAATAGGTCAAGCTACTACCATTCCATTTCAACACCCAAGAAAGCAAAAAAGGAAAATGGAGGGAGATCTGTTCCAGGTTATTCATAATAAAAATCACTCAAAAATAAGCGATGAACAAATAAAGGAATTCATATGTGAAGTAATTGCTAGAGATGGTAAATATTATGGGTACAGGAAGATTACTATTGTTTTAAACCGAGAATATAATCTTGTGATAAACAAGAAAAAGGTATATCGATTGTGTAAAGAAATGGGGATGCTCAGACCCCAGCAAAGGCTAAAGCCAAAACATCCAAGGAGATTATCCAGAAATAGAGAGATTATGAAATCCAATCAATTGTGGGAAGCTGATTTAAAGTATGGCTATATCGTAGGAGAAGATAAGTTTTTCTATATAATGTCTATAATTGATGTATATGATAGAAATATTGTTGATTATTATATTGGTCTCCAATGTGAAGGTAAGGATGCAGCAACAACCTTACAGAGGGCGCTATTGAGGCGAGAATTGTTTAAAGAAACTGAAAGACCAGTAATTAGGACAGATAATGGGCCATAGTTTATAAGTAATGTATTTGGGGATAAATGTGAAGAATTAAAGGTTGAACATGAGAGAATACCAGTTAAAACTCCAAACAAGAATGCGCATATTGAATCTTTTCACAGGATATTTGAGGATGAATGTTTAGGCTCGGAGGAGTTCGAAACATACGGAGAAGCTTATCAAGCTGTAGTTGATTTTATGGAAAAGTATAACATCAATCACTCATAAAGCTACTAAAACGCAAGAAACCTATAAGCTTCCTAGTGGTACATTAAAACTAAGGTATCAACAGCTTGAATATAAGAGAAATGAAGAACTACTATTAAAATGGCTTAGGGAAAATAATATGGAGACTTATATAAAAAGTGACAAGGTGATATTTGCCAGAGCTCTAAGGGGGAGATATCCGGTTCTTGAGGTTTATAAGATGACAGAAAGCAATGAATTTTTATATGCCGCTCCCAAGGATTATAACTATTCTACATGGGAGGCTATCAATAGAGGACAGGGCGATTCTCCTGAAGGAAGCGGAGGTCAAAAGCTTGCGGTAAGTGCTTTTGTTATGATGATGCTGATGAATTATAAAAAGAGAGTATTTTCAGGAGAAAGCCCATGGACAGTATTAATTATGGATAATCCTTTTGGACAAGCTTCATCATGGCATGTACTTGATCCGATCTTTAAAATTGCTGATAAGCTTAACTTTCAATTAATTGCATTTGCTTCACCGGAAATAATAAAATCAGAAATTAGTGAGAGATTTCCGATTTTTTGGGTATTAAAGATTGCAGACAGTGAGGAGCGTGGGAAAAAAGGAAGCGTTATTGGAAAGGTTGTTCATGGAGGAAGGGTTATAAGGCAATAGTATATAAAGCTGTTTTCAAAAGTAGAGTAAAAGAATTAAAGCAAAATAAGTTATAGGCTGAAGATAATTTGATTATTGAAATAATAAAACTACAGTATGAGTATGAAGTTTCTTTTAAAACAATTTAAAGATGAAGTTGGAAGCCCGCCCATGCAGCTTGGGTTTTTTGAAATTGATGTGCAATTTCTTCCCTTGTTCTAAAAACAATTGTTGTGAGGTGTTATAGTGCTGAAAAGTCGTAAAAGTATTGCAAATAAATATCTTAAAGCATTTATATTGATTATTGTTTTACCCACTTTGCTTATCAGTATATTTATCAATAGAATATATATCAATACACTTTTGAAGAATTCATCGGATATGATTCTTCAGGCAATGGAACAAATTTCTATTAGCGTGGATAATGAAATTAAAAGAATATCACTAACAGCTTCAACAATAGCCAATGATGATACAATTATTGATTTGGTTACTCAATGGAATCGTTCAAATGATGTTGGTGAGAAGTTTAACATATCAAAACAAATTGATTCCAAGTTAAACTATATTTTCAGTAATTCAGGAGATGTGGATTGTGTAATCTTCTTTTTTAAGAATGAAGGTGCTTATTGTTATAAGAACAGTCCAATACTGGAAGAAGATGAAATAAAAAATATGGATTGGTATGGGAAAACGGTTGAAAGGAACGGGAAAGTGCTTGCATTAGGTTCATTGATGAGCTTTTCTTATGGATCATGGGATCAGTATGTTCTCTCGGTATCAATTAGCCCGAATATTCCTGAAATAAGAAACGATGTGGAAGCAATATATTTTGGATTTAGAACTAACTTATTCAGCAGTTTTAATTCTAGTTCAATGTATAAGTTACAAAGACAGATGTTTATCATTGATTCTGATGATAAGATAATAGCTTCAAGAAATCAAGAATTTATGGGGAAGGATATTAAAGAAGCAGGTTATCCCATCAACTCTTTAGAGTATGGGAATAGTTCGTTTATTAAAACAATTAATCAGAAAAAAGAGTTTATTTCAATACATTCAATTCAGAAAACAAAATGGAAAATAGTAAGTATTATAGATTATAGCATCATTACTCAGGATGTGGACAAGATTTCAGCATATGCAAGTATTATATCGGCAACAGTTCTTTTGTTTTTCTTTCTGTTCTCAATTTTTTTCTTTAGGGAGATCATTATTCCTGTTAAAAACATGAGCCAAAAAATGAAATGTGTTGAAAAAGGGGATTTTAATACGGCGATAGACATTAAACGTGATGATGAGTTATCTGAACTTGGAATGTCCTTTAATAGAATGGTTCAGGAAATCAAAAAACTGATAATAGAAAGGGATACAAAGGAACGGGAAAGAAACAAAGCCGAATTGGAAGTCCTTCAATCTCAAATAAACCCCCATTTCATGTCAAATACACTAAATGCTATCCGTTTAATGGCAATGATAGCTAAAGTAGAGAGTATAAAAAACATGACAGATGCGTTTATTAAACTTTTGTCTGCTTCCTTTGCAAAGCATGGGAAATTTATTATTATCAAAGAGGAAATTGAAAATCTGAAAAATTATGTTTATATTATGAAAATTAGATATGGAGACAAGTTTGATGTCAATATAAATATAGAGGAAGAAATTGAAAACTACTATGTGTTACGGCTGATTCTGCAACCGATAGTTGAAAATGCTATTCTTCATGGAATAAGCGAATTGGTGAACAGAGGCGAAATTAATATAAGAGGATATTTAGGTGAAAAGCATATTATTTTTGAAGTAAGAGATAATGGGAGAGGAATGACTGATCAGCAAATTGAAAAGCTTATGAATGAAGCCATTAGAAATGATAAAGGTTTTAGCAGAATAGGCGTTAAAAATGTAGATAAAAGAATAAAGCTGAATCATGGACATATGTATGGCTTGAATATAGAAAGCGTATATGGGGAATACACTTTGGTGAAGATGGAACTGCCTGTAATCATGAAATTTGAGGAGGAAGATACAGATGTATAAAGTCATGGTGGTTGATGATGAACCGTTGATCAGATTAGCAATCAAATCCCTTATGAATTGGGAAACCCATGGATTTTCTCTGGACATGGAAGCTTCAAATGGCAGACAGGCTCTCAAAATGCTGGAAGAGAACCCTGATACGGACATTATTATTACAGATATTAATATGCCTGTAATGGATGGACTTGATTTGATTAATGAAGTTATTTCCAAAGGGTGGAAGACGGAATTTGTAGTATTAAGTGCCTACAATGATTATACCTGGGTAAGAAAAGCTTTTAAACTTGGGGTAAATGATTATATATTAAAAACAGAGATGGAGCCTGAAGGTATTTTGAATATTTTAACAGTAATATCTGAAAAAGTTGAGAGCAAAAAAAACATCTCTTCTTCAGCAAAGAGCTATTTTTCCCCAAAAGATATTCAGCTCAATAAGGATTTCATATTAAAATCTTTGATTGAACAGGAGAATATTGAAGAAATAAAATCTGCAATCAAAAATTTAGGTATAAAAATATGTGAGAATAACATAGCTGTATGTTATGTGTGGGTGGACGATTATCAAGCAGTGCAGGAAAAGTATAATAATAACACACTCAAATCCTTCACTCAATCAGTTTACAATTCAATAAACCAGATTCTTACCGATATGAAAATTGGTGAAGTATTATGCATGTCCCCTCAAGAATATATTATGTTTATAAGTATAAATGATTTGAGCATGAAACAAAAACGTGAC
>CAYYEC010000286.1:0-5578 GCA_964470745.1 uncultured Eubacteriales bacterium
AGTTGGTGGCATGTATGTAGAGCCTGATTGCAATATTCCTACAGCAGAAGCTTTGATTCGCCAATGTCTTTATGGACAGCATTATTTTCAAGATACCTTTGATTTAACAGTTAACAATTGCTGGCTGCCTGATGTATTTGGTAATTCATGGATATTGCCTCAAATTCTTAAGAAATCAGGTATGTTTTATTTTGTTTCCAATAAAATGTCTACATGGAATGATACCAATCGTTTTCCTTATAACAACTTTATTTGGCGTGGAATTGATGGGTCGGACGTATTGGCTTGTGTACCGCCTACCCATTTTATTAGTTGGAATACACCTGAACAAATCATTGAAAATTGGGAAGCTTTTCAAGATAAGAAAGTATGTGACGAGACCTTGAATATGTTTGGCTATGGTGACGGTGGTAGTGGCGCAACAGAGGAAATGTTAGAATATATGCGCCGTTTGAATAGCATACCTTCTTTGCCGGAAGTTAGACATATAAGGGGGGATGAATTCTTAAGAGAATCAATAACAAAAGATAAAGGTCTGGATACCTGGGATGGTGAACTGTATTTGGAGATGCATAGAGGGACTTTCACAACAAAAGGTTATCTTAAGAAACAAAATAGACGTTTTGAGTTAGAATTAAGGGATGTAGAGTATTTATGCACAATGGCCTATATGAATGGAGCTGAGTACCCTCAAGATGAGATTGATAGCCTCTGGAAAATTCTATTAATCAATCAGTTTCATGACATACTTCCCGGTACCCATATTGCACCAGTAGAAATTGATGTCAGAAAAGACTATCAAAAGTTAGAAGAAAAGCTTAATAATTTAAAGTCAGAAGCAATAGCAAATATAACCAGAACAAAAGCTGATGACCAATTGGAAGTGAATAGTGAAGATACTAAAAAGGATATTAAAGGTAAGGTTAATTTAATCAATACATTGGGGTGGGAAAGAAGAGAACCATGTTTTTTATCAGAAACTCAACTTGGATTAAAAGTAGATAATCTTCAGGTTGAAGGTTATAAAAGCCAGCAGGGATATTCCTATGGAGAAAAAGGAATCTGGACACAGTTGGATAATGTGAAAGCTTTTGGCAGCAAATCTCTTACATTAATTCAACAAGATACTCAAATTTTAGCTAAAAACGCATGGTATATATGGCAAGGTCACAAATTAGTTACCCCCTACTATGAAGTAGCTTTTGATCAAAAAGGTGCTATAGAGAGTCTTTATGTTATTAAGCTTGAAAAAGAACTGGTTGAAAAAGGGAAGAACATTAATGACTTAAGAATCTATCATGATTATCCCGGCATGTATGATGCTTGGGATATTTTAAGCAATTATAAGGATCTGGAAGATAAAGTGATCTTATCAGCGCCTATTCGTCTTGTAGAACAAGGGGATGTCTATCTGGCAATTGAGATTAATTATGAAACGAAAAAATCCAAATGGTGTCAAAATATTCGTTTTTATCAACATGATACACGTATTGATTTTGACTATAAAGTAGATTGGCATGAACAACAAAGGCTGGCTAAGGTAGAATTTAACTTTAATATCCTTGCAAGACAAGCTGGCTGCGATACCAGTGCAGGAACCATCTTTAGGGATACTCATAAGAATACATCATGGCAAAAAGCAAGATTTGAAGTATGTATGCATAAATATGTTGACCTATATGAGTCCGGTTTTGGTGCAGCTATTATTAATGATTCAAAATATGGTGTATCAATAGACCGAAGCCAAATAGGGATTTCGCTTTTAAGGGGGACAATCAGGCCGGATAATAACTCCGATATGGGAATGCATCAATTCTCTTATTCATTAATACCTCATGATTTGCCCCTGGAGCAAAGTAAAATAATTGAAAAAGCCTGGGCATATAATGTGCCATATATAATAGCAGCTAACCAACTAGCAGGACTTATAGATATAGTTAGTATCAAAGATAATCAATTACACCTACAGAGTATTAAGAAAGCCCAAAGAACTTCAGACCAAAAGAAGCTTATTCTTAGATTAGCAGAGCTAAAAGGTTCCAGAGGGACAACAAGAATAGATGTGAATCAGTCTTTTAAATCTGTCTGCGAAGTTAATATGTTAGAAGAACAAGACCCAAACATAGAAAAATCAATAATTAATTATAATCAAAGATCCATTGAAGTTGCTTATAAACCTTTTGAAATCATAACACTGACAATAGAATTTTAGAATGTAGTTTTTTGTAAAATTAAATTATTCTTATACAAGAAATCCCTTTTAAGGCTTTTGTTAGGCATTGATTATATAAAATTTTATATACTTTTATTGAAACTTTTAGTATAATAAAGTCAGAAAAAATAATAAGTTAAAATAACGGGGGTCGGTATTGTGAAGAAAATATTATGTTTAGTAGTTTTCAGTGTGATGCTGCTTGTAAATTTTAGTCAGATTGCACAAGCAGAAAGAGTAGGAATAGAAGTTGAATTAAATACTATAAAGGTTGAACTAAATGGTGAAGAAATAGATTTGAAAACCATACTATATGATGATATGACATATGTTCCTTTAATTGATGTTTGTCATTATTTTGATTGTTCCTTGGATCTAAATGTAAAAAATAAAGTACTTAATATTATAACTCAAACACAACCGGTAACAAAAATAGACTTTAAAGATCAACCATTAAATATAGGAAAACAAAATATTTTTGTTACTATTCAACTGTACAAGATCACTTTTAATAGTATTAATTCTTACTTAGAATCATTAATGTATGAAAATAATGTATATGTGCCTATTAGATATTTTGCAGAGATATTTAATAAAAGTATTTTATGGGATGGTGAAAATAAAAAAGTAATTATATCAAATATGCAGGATGAAGTAATTGGAAGCGTAAATGGAGAGAGCATTACTTTACGAGAATTTGATTATTTGTATAGTGCAAAATATAATTTAAATCCAGATGTTCTAAAGAGTCAGGACAGCGAAGATGAAGAAGTTATGAAAATAAAACAGGAGATATTTGAACAAATTACTTTGAATAAGCTTATTATGCAAAAAGCTGCTGAAAATAATATATCTATTAGTGATAAGGATATTTCTAAGCTGAACAGTAATATGGATTATGTCATTAATCAAAGTGGAGGCATAAAAAGTTTTAGAGCATTACTACAGAAATTTGACATATATTTTAATCAATACGTTGAAGACTATAAAACGTATAGTATTAATAGTAAGTATATAAATAATACAATTATTGACGTTGAAGCAAGTGAAGATGAAATTTTGAAATATTATGAAGAGAATAACTCTTCATTTATAAGTCCTGAAGCAGTAACGGCAAAGCATATTTTGATTCTAACTGAAGAAAATGATGAAAATACAGCTAAAGAAAAAGCCCAGGGAATTTTGGATAAAATCAACGCTGGGGAAGACTTTGATGCCCTTATGAATACTTATTCAGAAGACCCCGGATTAAAAACTTATCCAGAAGGATATACTTTTACCAGAGGTCAAATGGTTAAAGAGTTTGAAGAGGCAGCTTTTTCGCTTGAAGTAGGTATGGTAAGCGATTTAGTCAAAACCCAGTATGGATATCATATTATTAAGCTTGTAGATAAAATACCCGAAAAGCAATTAACTTATGAAGAGGTCAGAGATCAAATAAAAGATGAGTTAGATGCAAGTGTGAAGCAAGAGTACTATGATAATATGATAGATACATGGAAATCAGAAAGCACTATTGAAAATAAACTATTTTAATCATTTATGAACTAATTGTTAAAAAAGCACGGAAATCGTGCTTTTTTTATTTTTATTTGGTATAATAAATTTTAATTATATTGCTTGTTAAAGTAGTTATAAAACCATAAGGAGAATTTATATGTTGGCAAAAATATTCAGTAATTTCAGTGATTTTTTATATTTAATACCAGTAATACTTATTTCGTTAACTTTTCATGAGTTTTCTCATGCTTATGTTTCTTATAGACTTGGTGATCCAACGGCTAAAAATCAAGGGAGACTGACTTTGAACCCTTTTAAACATTTAGATTTGTTTGGAACAATAATGATGATTGTAGCAAGGATTGGTTGGGCAAAACCTGTTCCTATAAATCCTATTTATTATAAGGACAGAAAAAAGGGGACTATGCTTGTAAGTATTGCAGGACCCTTGTCCAATATATTATTAGCATTTATTTTTGCTTTTCCAAGAGTGTATATTGAAGGTACAGCCCAGAATCCGTCTTGGCTAATTATTATTATATATAATTTATCTTATTTATTCTTTTTTATTAATATAAGGTTGGCTGTATTTAATATAATACCTGTACCTCCTTTAGACGGGTCAAAAATATTATCAGGAGTGTTACCTTCAAGACAATATTTTAAACTTATGCAATATGAGAATTATATAGGAATAATATTTTTAATTATAGTTTTTGTTTTTCCAAATCAGTTTAGTACTATACTAAGACTTATATCAGCACCAATTGAATATGGAATTCTAAATATTGTAAAGCCAATTGTAAATTTATTTATTTAATGTTATTATTAAATCGATTTTAAAAAACTATAAAATTATAGCGGAGTGTGAAAGATTTATGAAAAAAGGAACAATATTAAGTGGAATGAGACCAACTGGGGCATTACACCTTGGAAATTATTTTGGGGCCCTTGAAAATTGGGTTAAATTGCAAGATGATTATGATTGCTATTTTTTTGTAGCTGATTGGCATGCACTAACTACAGGATACGAGGATACTTCTGAAATAAAAAATAATATAAATGACCTTGTTATAGATTGGATAAGCGCAGGCATAGATCCTGAAAAATGTAAAATATTTCTGCAATCCAGTATAAAGGAACATGCAGAGCTGCATCTATTGTTTTCAATGACTACTCCTTTATCATGGTTATTACGCTGTCCTACTTATAAGGACCAGCTTGCACAAATGAAGGATAAAAATATAACAACATACGGATTTTTGGGTTATCCATGCTTACAGGCTGCTGATATATTAGTATATAAAGCTGATGTAGTGCCTGTTGGAGAGGATCAGCTTCCTCACGTTGAATTGACAAGAGAAATTGCGCGAAGATTTAACTTCTTGTTTGGTGAAGTTTTTCCAGAACCACAGCCTAAGCTCACAAAGGCAAAGGTATTACCTGGACTGGACGGCAGAAAAATGAGTAAAAGTTATGGTAATACTATTGTACTATCAGACAGCCCTGAAGAAATCAGAAAAAAAGTAATGACTATGATTACTGACCCTGCAAGGATTAAAAAGGATGATCCTGGACACCCTGAGGTGTGTACAGTATTTTCTTTCCATAAAGTATTTAATGAAGAAGAAGTATCTGAAGTTGAGGCTAATTGCAGGGGTGGAAAAATAGGCTGTGTTCAATGTAAAAGAAATCTTGCCAATAAAATGGTAGAGTATATGACTCCAATATACGAAAGAAGACAGGAATTATTACAAAAACCTCAAATGATAAAAGAAATTATACAAAATGGCAATGAGCAAGCTAGAAAAAGAGCTGAGGAAACAATGGAAGATGTAAGACGAGCAATGAAGATAAACTGGGAAT